>NZ_JBYSWK010000037.1:16351-42125 GCF_058781025.1 Heyndrickxia sp. FW510-T9
TCGTAATGGTAACCGTTCCTTTTTTTCCATCTTCAACAAGAGTATAAGTTAACGCATCTCCATCCGGATCTGTTGCAGATAAGACACCATTTTCCTCTTGATCTTCTGTGGCTTCTAAGCTACCTGGATGAGCAATTGGAGCATGATTGACCGCTTGGACATTAATGGTAACTGTTTGCTGTTTTGAATCATACTGTCCATCATTGGCCACATAGTTGAATTGATCTTTACCATGAAACCCTTTATTTGGTACATAGGTAAACGTTCCATCTGTATCTAGTTTTAGGGTTCCGTGAGTAGGAGCGCTGATTTCTGCTGCGGTTAAATCATCTCCCTCCACGTCGACATCGTTTAGTAGAATACTTGAAGAAGCATCCACCGTTAATGTTTGATCCTCATCAATAGAGTAGTCATCTGGATTTGCTATCGGTGCATCATTAATATCGCTAAATTTAACAAAATAGTTGTTATTGTTACCGTCAAAAGTAGAGTCTGTATTTTTCCCGACATACTTGGACATTAGCAAACTGGCATCGGCATTCGTTACCTGGCCATCTCCATCTATGTCTAATAGCTTCTTTTCTTCGTCACTGATCGAAATCTTGCCACTTACTACTTGATAAATATAAAGAACATCAGCTACAGTAACCTCCCCATCCCCAGTAATATCACCAGTTCTTAAAGTGGTCAATTCAAAATGATCTGTTAATGTTTTTCCACTCTTATCTGTTCCCGTTACTTCTATGACTGTGTTCCCAAAATCTTTAATGGTAATGGATAAAATTAGCTGATTCTTAGAAAGGGATACGATATTTGTACTTGAAGAGATATCGAGTTTAGTAGATTCTGCATCTAAGTAAGATGAAAAACGCTTACTAAAATCTATCGTGATCGTATCACCAATTTTCACCGTTTGGGGTTTCATCCAAAGGCTACTATCGTTAAATACAATCCTTTGGTTATCATTTTTGTCAGCTTTAACATGAATGGGACCGTTTATAGTCGAAGCGCATAGAGCGACAGCACAAAGTGTAGAAAAAATTCGCTTTGTACTTTTTGAGAAAAAATTCTTACTGCCTACTTTCAAAAAAAGACCTCCTTTTTTTATAAACTGTGGATATAATTCCAAATATATCATAAAAACCGTTAAATTGTAGGAGAAAAGTTCTATTTTTTGTCGAAATCTATAATTTTTTGTCGATTTTCAGTATTTTGTGTATATTTTGAGGGGGAAGGGGATCCTAAATCCAATTTGGGGACAGGAATGGAGTGAAATAGAACTCGGCAATTGGACAGAAAAGTGAGACCATAACAAAAACAGGATCACTAAGGTGATCCCATGTTAGCCGACTAACTTAAGCCGAACCAGATTTATATATGACTACTTTTTCTTTCTCTTAATCACTGAAAGCCATGCCACAATAATGATCAATAAAAATCCTCCACCAACAATGTACCCAATATTTTTTGCCCGAGGACACTAGTTCCTTTATTTGTGACAAAAAGGCTAATTCCCGCATGTTCGAGGACCCAGGTTCCGTTATTTCGCAAAAAAGTTGTATTTTTTAAGCGTTTTTTGGTAGATACCGTACCCTGTGTCCTCTAATTCCTTAAATAAGGGTATTTTTGTAGAAATAGCGGATTCTCTGTCCGCCTATGTTGGTCGGAACTTCGAAATACCATTTTCGCAGTATTTTTATTCCGTAATTTTTGATATTGTCCGATTCCTTATCCTTGTCATTATCGAACCCGAAAGGTTAAGATTATTTTAAAGATTCCATCGCGAAATAGAAGGGAGTTACGAATGAAAAATTTCATAGCATTTGATTTTGAAACGGCAAATCGCAATAGACACAGCGTTTGTTCGGTTGGAATGGTGTTTGTGGAATCGGGTAAAATCGTCGATTCCGTCTATTCTCTTATTGACCCGGAAGAATCATTCGACTACCACAATATTGTTGTTCATGGTATTCAACCTGAAGATGTAGAAGGGGCACCTACCTTTAATATTTTTTATGAATCGGTTAAAAGTAGAATGGAAAATCAGGTGATGGTCGCACATTTTCTTCCCTTTGACGGCTATGCTTTAAGGGATAATTTAAACCGTTATGGTGTAATTCCTGTACAAAGTAAACTGCTCTGCAGCTATCAACTATCGAAAAAACTTTTAAAAGAGCTATCTAGCCACAACTTAAAGTCCTTATGTCAACATTATGAGATAGACCTTGTTCATCACCATAATGCATTAGACGATGCAAAGGCTTGTGCGGAACTCATGATAAACCTTTCTAATGAGTTTGATTTACATGACTTGAATGAGATTCATCGAAAAACGAGTATTCGAGCGGGCGAGATTGCTCCAAGCTTTTATCGCTCATCCCTAGTTTCGAAAAAACTGCCTTCAAGCGATGCATCCTAGATATTTTTATCGTAGGTTCTTTTCTTAAACTTTGTTGCTTTTTTATACGAAAACTTAGGTAAAACCTTATTTTGTTTAATATTTTAAAAAATATAATCCGAAATCCAATGTGCAATAGCAGCAATCACCAGAAAACAGCGAAAAAGCTCTATATAAAGGAGATGTGATTATGACTACATACAAATCAAGGGAAGAAGTATTAGAGAGCGAAAAGTGGAACCTTACGGACATCTATCCTACCATAGAGGATTGGCAGAAGGATGCTCAATTTATTGAGGAAGCGGCAGTACAATTAAAGAAATTTGATGGGAATATTCATGATGGAAAAGCATTATATACCTATCTATCCGAAAGTGAGAAAGTGTCTTTTACATTTGGTAAGGTATTTGCATATGGCATGTTTCAAGTCGATATAGATACAAGAGATACTGAAGCACAATCACTACAGGATAAAGCAAGGCAGCTTGGTGTGAAGGTGAATGCAGCCACATCTTTTTTTATGCCATTTTTACTGAGCTTAGATGAAGCAACCTTGAAACAATTTATGGAAGAAGAGAAAGAACTTCAATACTTTGAAAAAAACTTACGGGATGCGTATCGCTATAAGGCACATGTGCTATCCAAGGAAAAGGAAGAGATTTTATCACAGTTGGGAGAGGCTCTTTCATCCCCTAGTCATACATTCGGTATGATCAATAATGCGGATATTAAATTCGGAGAAGTGACAAATGATGATGGCGAAAAAGTAGAACTGACACGAGGCATGTATGCAAAGCTGATAGAGGATCCTGATCGAAATAAGCGAAAAGAAGCGTATTTTGCCCACTATCAGCCATATGTTCACTTGAAAAATTCGATAGCATCGACACTAGGGGCTGCCATTAAAAATAATGTAACAGTTTCCCGTTTGCGCAAATATCCATCTGCGCTGGAAAAATCATTGTTTGCAGATAATGTGCCGAAAGAAGTATATGATAATTTAATTTCTGCAACAAAACAAAATATTGCACCGCTTCACCGCTATGCGGAAATCCGAGCTGAAAAGCTTGGCTTAGAAGAACTTCATCAATATGATTTAAATGTTCCCCTAGTAGAAGGTGTGGAAAGGGAAATTTCCTTTGATGAAGCTTATGAAACAATGCTTGGTGCACTACGCCCGCTTGGTGAGGATTACATCAACACACTTGCTTCTTTCAAGGATGCTCGTTACATTGACGTACGCGAAACACCAGGGAAGCGTTCTGGTGCCTATAACATGGGGGTATATGGGGTTCATCCTTTTGTTCTATTAAACCATCGTGATAATATAGATGGATTATTTACGTTAGCACATGAAATGGGTCATGCTATGCATAGTCACTATTCCCATAAAACACAGCCGCAAAATACCGCCAAATATAGTATTTTTGTAGCGGAAGTGGCATCGACTGTTAATGAAGTGCTATTGATCAATTATTTATTGAATAAAGAAACCGATGAAAAACTCCGTCAATATTTGCTCAATCATTTTATCGATAAATTTAAAGGGACATTATTTGCACAAGTCATGTTTGGCGAGTTTGAAAAAATCACCCATGAGTTAGCGGAAAATGGCGAGCCGTTAAATGCAAAGGTATTTAGTGAAGTATATGAAAAGCTGTTTAAAGAGTACAATGGGGATCAAATCGTATTGGATGAGGAAGTAAAATACGGCTGGTCGCGCATTCCGCATTTTTACAGTCCGTTTTATGTTTACAAATATGCAACGGGATTTGCTTCTGCTGTCCATATTGCAAATCGCATCCTGGAAGGCGATTCCAAAACCCAAGCAGCATATCTTGAATTTTTGAAGAGCGGAAGTTCCGAATACCCGCTTGACTTATTAAAAAAGACTGGGGTGGATTTAACTTCTCCGGAACCCGTGGAAAACGCCTTAAAGCAATTTAGCGAGTTGGTAGAAGAATTTGCGAAGGTACCGATGAAATAGATATATTAGCATACCATTAGCTAGATTTTGGTATGCTTTTTTCTTAATGGATTGGAGAAAATGGTGCAAAGGGAGAAAAAAGTTAAAGAAAATATAGAGGTGAATAGGATATGAAACATTATTTATTTGATCAATTATATTTTGTTCGGAACAATACATTGAATGAATTGGCGGATGTTACCGAAAGCTTATCTGAAATTATCCCACTAGGTTTTAATAACAATATTAAATGGAACGCAGGCCATATTTTCTTTATTCAAGAGAAGTTTTCTTTTCATTTTGCTGGAGAGGAAATGAGTATTACGGAAGAATTTTCAACGTTGTTTTGTCCAGGTTCGAAACCGGAAAAAGGAAAGGGAAATGTACCGGCTATGATGGACATTAAAGAAATGCTTAGTAAGCAAGTGGAACGGGTAGAAAAAAGCTTTAAACACCGCCTTCAAGAAGTTTCTCCTATTGGAGGCTATATAACTTCAAAAGGATTGCGTTTATCAACTGTTGAAGAATTCCTTAGTTTTTGCCTCTATCATGAAGGGATGCACTTTGAAAAAATAAAGCTATTTAAAAAAATGCTTAATGCATAGTTTTCCTTTTGAAAAAGGAAGGAGATCAACTGATATCCATGATACTAGAATCAGATCACCTTTTTTTTATGTATTTTAAAAAGGAAGATGCTCATAGAATTGCAGGGTTTGCAAATATTGAGGAATTTGCAAATACCCTTTAAGACAAAATAAACTCCTTTTAGATACATTTGAAGATGTAGATGTATTCAGACTTTTAAGGTGCGATTTAATTAAATAAAAACCATGAATTGTAATTTTTTTGAAATGAAGTTGCGTTTATCGTTGGTTTGATCAGTCCTTTTTAATTAGGTTATGTTTTTTTATAGTTATTTTCTACATTTTATATTATTGTTATTTCTTATATTGTATATGTAATACCTTATTTTAGCTGTCAATAACACTAAATACTCATCCAACAAGGGAGTGAAACCAATGGTAGATTTGAGTTATAAACCCTTTATTAATGGAGAGAAAGTCATACTCAGACCTTTTAATACAGGAGACCTTCCTTATATAGAAGAGTGTTTAAAGGATCCAGAGGTAATAAAACTTACAGGGAGCACATCAGAATTTGATCGGGAATCTGTTATTCGTTGGTACAATACAAGAAATGAACAAAAAGACCGATTGGATCTTGCTATAGTGGATAAATCCATAAATATCTTAGTAGGTGAAGTGGTAGTCAACCTATATGATGAAAAAGATGAAAGTATGAATTTTAGGATATTAATTGGATCAAGGGGAAGAAACAAAGGATTAGGTACGGAAGCTACAAAGTTCATGACTGATTACGTCTTCAAAAATACTAAACTGAACCAACTAACTTTAAGTGTTTATGATTTTAACCCTAGAGCAAAGAAAGTTTATGAAAAGGTTGGCTTTGTTTTAGATAGTATCGATAAAAACGAATTTGAATTTGAGGGAGAATGGGTTGACTCCTTAAATATGATATTAACAAGGGATAATTGGATGAAAATTCATATATAAAATGAATAATAGTCCGCTTAAGATTAATGATGAGCGAAGGCTTTTTTTAAACGTATGGGGCATTAGGAAGAAAAGGTTCTAAAATCAAAATTTTTTCTGTAAAAGGCGTTTCTGTAAATATGCAGAAACGCCTTTTTACTATCATTTTCCATCCACCATTTTAATCGAATATGAGAATGCAGCATACTTCTAATATTTTATGGAAATTATTGCATAAATACCAAAATTAATGTTTCCGGATAAGTTAAATTGATATTACCCTCTTATTTTTCTAACCATTTCTCCTAAGCCTTTCTGTCAATCGCTTCCGGTTGCTTTTCTAACCATCCTTGTTCCACCATAATTTTGTAACAAATAGTACCAGCCTCCATTGCATGAGTAAAAACTTTGGAGTAATTCAAAATGATATCTGATCTTAAGCTAGAACCTATTGATGCACCATAATAAGAAAGTGCTGTGTTTACTAAAAATGCTGCGTGAAAGATCATCAATTTGTCCGAAAATGGACTTACAGTGGAATCGGTGATTTCAGCATCCCATCTCTCAGGTATTGGTAAATAATCTTGTTGCAAAATATCGTTAAAGCTTTCAGCGTCCTTCTCGGCAAATTTAACATTCCTTTGCATAAATTTGCGAACTTCTTCCACCTTTGCCACTTGACTAAAAGCCAAACTCAAAGACCTGACAAATCCCGTTTTCTTTGAATTAAAGAAAAGGCTGCCGATTTCGGAACTATTGAGTGGTCTCTTGTCTCCATAAAGATTTGAAATGATTCCTGTTGACTCCATATATTCTAACTCTTGAGGAGAGGGAATGGAGGGAACACTCGAGTACAAGGGCATATTTTTAGATAAATTAACTACTTTTTGAAACAATTCTTTAGATGTTAATGTGCATTCCATAAAATAGTTTTGAATATCCTGATGTTCCGAGTTGGTAATTGCTAAGCTATAAGCATTTAGCCCATGTATCGTCATAATATAAGAATAAAAAAGTAAAAACTGGTCAGAAAACAGACGTGGGGTATTAAGATTCACATCATTCTCTGTAAATCCAATGGGGACTTGGAAATTTGCACTTTCTAAGAACTCGGTGATTTTGTTGATATGGCTCTCAGATAATTGTAACGAAAATTCTAAAATGGGTTTTATCTCTTCATCTTCAACAATTTTAAGAAAATATTTGTAAACACATATTGCCATACTATCTCCCATGTATTGAAACCATAGAGCGGATACTTCCGCAGAGGTTAAGGTTGTACCATTTGTTTCCTTAAAAATCCCCAAAAGAAATTCATTCCTTTCTTTTAAGCTTTGTCTGTTACTTATTTTATGGTAATGGGTATAAAGTATACAGATAAATTCGAGGAACTTACCCAGTAGAGTGCCTGACACCAAAAAAGGGACGGAAATTGTCCCTAAGTTGGTGTCAGACACGCAAAAATAACATTCCAATACGACACTATATAAAGAAATCCCATATGGTCACCAAATTTTTGACGGCTCTATGAACAGATATTGAACGCGGTATGGAGATTTATTGTCGACTTTGTGAATCTATGCACAAAAGTAATTTGAATGGAGTACAATTTCACCATAAATAATTAAAGGAATATGAAAGGTGCATTAAAAACAGAAAATTTTTCTTTTAATCTTTGTGAATTAATACACATATTCTTGAATTGGGAAGGAGAGAAGAATCTTGAAAATAAAAAAACTCCCTTGGAAATTATTATCTTTCATACTGTTATCTTCACTATTTTTACTTAGTGGATGTGACACTAGCAATATAGCAGTCTTAAATCCTCAGGGGCCAGTTGCTCAGAAGCAATATGATCTTATTGTTTACTCATTTTGGCTCATGATGATTATTTTAGTTGTTGTTATGGGGCTCTTTATCTATATGGTTTTTAAATATCGTGCAAAAAAATTAGCTGCAGACTATGTACCACCGGATGAACATGGTAGTAAATGGTTAGAGCTTATTTGGACAGCGATACCAATCATTATTATTATTGCGGTAGCAATTCCAACTGTTAAAGCAAACTATGCGTTGGAGGAAGTACCAAAAGGGTATGAAAATAAAAAACCTATCGTGATTAATGTAACGTCTGCTAACTGGAAATGGATTTTTAGTTATCCGGAACAAAATATTGAAACAGTTAACTATGTAAATATACCTGCTGGTAGACCTGTTAAATTTCAATTAACTTCAGCTGGCACAATGGCATCCTTCTGGGTACCTGAATTAGGTGGTCAAAAGTATACGATGCCTAACCATTCTATGCAATTAATTCTTTTAGCAGATAAACCAGGATCCTATGAAGGTAGAAATGCCAACTTTAATGGTGAAGGCTTTGCTCATATGGACTTTGAAGTACTTTCTCAAACCCAAGGAGATTTTGATAAATGGGTAAAAGAAGTAAAAGGGTCTGCTTCAAAAATGAAAAAGAGTGACTATAATAAACTTTTGAAAGAAGGACTTGTTGGTAGAATGACATTCACAGGCACACATTTGCCTTGGGTGACTACACCACATCAACATGGAATGCTTGACCAAAAAGATACAAATCAAAAACATCACAATATGGACAATATGGACATGGGAAATATGGATATGGGAAATATGGACATGTCAGGCCACAAACACTAGAAAGATTGGAGGAGAAGACCTATGAAGCTTGATGAATTTTTCGTCACAGGTGAACCGATTATCTATGTAACGGAAGCTGGGATTGCCCTTGCAATGATCGGTATCATTTTTTACTTAACTTATTTTAAAAAGTGGAAATGGCTTTGGACTAACTGGCTAACAACTGTCGATCATAAAAAAATCGGTGTCATGTATATTTTAGTTGCGGTATTAATGTTATTCCGCGGTGGTGTTGATGCTCTTATGATGAGGGCACAGCTTACGGCTCCTAACTTAAAACTATTAGATGCAAACCATTACGATGGTATTTTTACAACACATGGAACAATTATGATTTTGTTCATGGCAATGCCATTTTTAATGGGATTAATTAATATCGCAGTTCCATTACAACTTGGGGCACGCGACGTGGCTTATCCAATGTTAAATGCTTTTAGCTTCTGGTCATTTGCTGCAGGCTGTGCGTTATTTAATATTTCATTTATCATTGGTGGTTCACCAACAGCTGGATGGACTTCTTATTTTCCACTTGCAGGAACAGAATTTAGTCCTGGAGTAGGAGATAACTATTATGCAGTTGCCTTGCAAATTGCTGGTATTGGTACACTTATTACCGGAATTAACTTTTTAGTAACCATTTTAAAAATGAGAGCAAAAGGTATGACGATGATGAAAATGCCGATGTTTGTTTGGTCGGTATTAATCATGTGTGTAATTATCATTTTTGCCTTCCCAGTGTTAACTGTTGCATTGGCATTAATGACATTTGACCGCTTGGCTGGATCTCATTTCTTTACGATGGCTGCTGGCGGTATGCCGATGCTTTGGAGTAACTTATTCTGGATATGGGGACACCCTGAAGTGTATATCGTATTATTGCCTTCGTTGGGAATTTATTCAGAAATTATTAGTACTTTTTCGAAAAAACGTCTTTTCGGTTATAAATCAATGGTCTTCTCGATGTTGGCCATCGCATTATTTAGTTACTTTACTTGGGTGCATCACTTTTTCACAATGGGGAATACGGCTGCAGTTAACTCGTTCTTCTCCATCTCAACAATGCTGATTGCGATTCCTACAGGTGTTAAATTATTTAACTGGATTTTTACAATAAGAAAAGGAAAAATGCAAATGACATCAGCAATGATGTGGTCATTAGCTTTTATCCCGAACTTCCTTATTGGTGGGATAACTGGGGTAATGCTTGCGATGGCAGCTGCCGATTATCAATATCATAATAGCTATTTCTTGATTGCACATTTCCATTACACATTAATACCAGGTGTAGCCTTTGCGTGTTTTGCTGGATTACATTATTGGTATCCAAAAATGTTCGGTTATAAGTTAGATGAAAAGTTAGGTAAAATTACATTCTGGTTCTGGATGTTCGGCTTTAACATTTGTTTCTTACCACAGTTTGTCCTTGGTTTAAAAGGGATGGCACGCCGTATGTATACGTACCAGGCAGGTCTTGGCTGGGAAGGCTTAAACATCGTTTCTACAGTTGGTGGTGTCCTTATGGGTATTGGATTCCTAGTGCTTGTATGGAATATCATCTATAGTATTCGCCATGGTGAACGTGATGTAACCGGAGATCCTTGGGATGGCCGTACATTAGAATGGGCTACTCCAACTCCAGTTCCACATTATAATTTTGCGGTTGCTCCTGTAGTGGAAGATGTAGATGCTTTTTGGAGTATGAAACAAAAAGGTAAATCTTCAATTAAAAAAGAAGAAATTAAACCAATCCATATGCCAAATAACACAGGAATGCCATTTATTGCTGCTGTTGGTTTTGGTCTAGGTGGTTTCGGACTTGTCTTCTCTTGGTGGTGGCTAGCGATTATCGGTCTAATCATTATCCTAGGATGTCTTGCATGGAGATCTTTTGATCCTGATAAAGGTTACCATGTTGAAGTGAAGGAAATTTTAGAAACGGAAGAAACTGCAAGGGGTGAATTAGGATGAGTGAACATTTAGACACTTCATTGCCGTTAGAGTACCAAGCAGAGCAAAGTAGATTAAATATATTTGGTTTTTGGATTTTCTTAGGTGCAGAGATCGCTCTTTTTGGGACTCTCTTCGCTACCTATTTTGTCATGTCAGGTATGACTGCAAAAGGACCTGATCAGTTAGATTTATTTAAGATTAAAGATGTAATGATTGAAACGATCCTTTTATTGGTTAGTAGTTTTACATGTGGGCTTGCGATTTTCTCTATGAGAAACAACAATAAGAAGGGCTTATTAACTTGGTTCATCATTACACTTCTTTTAGGTGCAGGATTCATTTATTTTGAGCTTCATGAATTTATTGACTATGTACATGATGGAGCTACTCTTCAAACAAGCGGTTTCCTTTCCGGATTCTTTGTATTGTTAGGAACACATGGTGCTCACGTTTCCATGGGGATTCTGTGGGGGATTCTATTAATCATACAACTGGTTAAAAACGGATTGAATTCAGTTACTGCAAGGAAATTCTTCATCATTAGTTTATACTGGCATTTTCTTGATGTAGTTTGGATCTTTATCTTTACATTCGTTTATTTAGGAGGGCTGATTCAATAATGGAACAACATCATCATTCGAAATATCCAATTGGACACATTATTGGTTTCCTTCTATCTTTAGCTATGACGATATTTGCCATGATTGTTGCTTTGCACACAAGTCTTCCAAGACCAGCGATCATGAGCATCATCGGAATCCTTGCCTTCATGCAAGCTGGTATGCAGCTATTCATGTTCATGCATATCAAAGAAAGTGAAAACTCTCGCGTTCAAGTCGGAAACATCGTATACAGCATCATTATCGCACTAACCATTGTTCTCGGCTCTATATGGGTAATGCATAACTAACAAGTTGAGTGCCAGACACCAAAATAGGGACCATTAGGGTCCCTATTTTGGTGTCTGGCACCATTTGTATTATCCACTTTGGTGGGAAATTAGAATAGGTTCTTGATTACAATTTTATAAATATTTATAAATCAAAACAAACGTGATAAAGATAGCGATTGCTAAGTATAAAATACCCATAACCCTCATTATCTTTTGCTTATTTAGTAAATTGTCTATTCCCCCGAATACCATCATGCTTATCATAAGAAAAAACATGGTCACCGTGCTTCTATTCGTAGAATCATTCCAATTAAAAAACAAATAAATTACCAATATCAATCCACTTAAAATTGAAAGTATCTTGAAAATTTTAGTTGTCATAGAATCCCCTTTTTCAAAAAAACATTTTATAAATTTCTAATTCTATTATAAATTAGAATTTACCTCCTTATTACTGTTTAATTTTTTAAAAGTGTACTGCACGTTGAATTTTGATAGTCATTTAAATATTGAAATGGAACCATTACATAAAATAGTAACAATTTGTTAAACTTAACTTACTTCTTATATTTGCGAGGTAATTATAATATGAATCCTTTTTCAAACTACATCGAATTTAATAGAGAAAAATGGGCTGATTTACGTAATAAAACTCCTTTGTTGTTATCAGAGGAAGAACTAGAAAGTATTAAAGGACTTAATGAGGAAATTTCTCTTCAAGAGATTGAAGAGATCTATTTACCGCTGACACGTTTAATTAATTTAAAAGTAAAAGCTTCGCAGCAGCTACAGGGAGTTACTAATTCATTCTTAGATTATCAATCTAAAAAAATTCCTTTTATTATTGGAATTGCAGGGAGTGTATCAGTAGGGAAGAGTACTACAGCAAGAGTTCTTCAAACTCTTTTATCTAGGTGGGAAAATCATAAAAAAGTAGATTTAGTTACAACGGATGGTTTTTTATATCCAAATGAAACTTTGGAAAAAAAGGGCTTAATGAGTAGAAAAGGGTTTCCTGAAAGCTATGATACACAAAAAATGATCGATTTTATGATTAAAGTGAAATCAGGTAAAAGCAATGTCGAAGCACCTGTTTATTCCCATTTAACATATGACATACTGCCTGATAAAGTAGAAGTAATTAATAATCCAGATATTTTAATTGTGGAGGGAATTAATGTTCTTCAAGTCAACAAATCACATCATGTATTTATCAGTGATTTTTTTGACTTCTCTATTTATATGGATGCTGCAGAAAGCAAAATAAAAAAATGGTATATAGAAAGATTTCATATACTCCAAAAGACAGCTTTTCAGAATCCAATGTCTTATTTTCATCGATTTACCACTTTGTCTGAAGACGAAGTGATTAAACTAGCTACGCAAATTTGGCAAGACATAAATGCGAAAAATTTACATGAAAATATATTACCGACGAGACGAAGAGCTAATATTGTTTTCAAAAAGGGAAAAGACCACAAAATTGAAAAGGTATACTTAAGAAAATTCTAAGAGGGTGCATGACACCAAAATCAAGACACAAAGTGTCCCGATTTTGGTGTTATGCACTATTCTACCTTTAACAGCATCCTCATTCCTAAAAACGCTGCCCATGATTCTTGATTTTCATTGAAATAAAAGCGTATGGCTCTTCCGTTTTCACTAATAAGTGTGTTATTTTCCCCAACTTTTAAAGGCCATGTTCCGTTTTCTAATATTGCATTCAAACGGTGGTCCTCTAAACGAATTTCTAGACGTGAGCCTTCTTTCGACTGATAGGTTCCAACATATGACACTAATTCTTCTTCTGTAACATTTTCTGCAAAAGGATATACACTTCGCTTTTCAGCAAGTGGAATTCCGAGAGCCGTATTCACCGCTTCCAGCCAAATATCCGCGGCAGGAGCATTCGATACATTTGATAGAACAGCCACAACAAGACCCACTTCTGGAACAAACCCAAAATTAGACGATACACCGGGTTGCCCGCCACCATGCTCCACCAAGGTAACTCCGTGATAATGAGGGGTTACCTCTAAAGCATAACCATAATAAGAATTAAGAGCATATTGAATATAAGGAGTCCACATCTTTTTGATTAAATCCGAAGAAATGATTTCTTTACCGCTATTAACATAAGTCTCACCATACTTCAATAAATCCCTTACAGTAGAACGGATTCCACCGCCAACTTCATAGTTTCCTAATTTTGGCCAGTGCTGCTTTTGAAATACTCCTTCTATAAAATCATATGGGGTGGAGACATTATCCATTTTAACTAATTCTTCAATGCTAAAAGTGGAACGATACATTTTCAGAGGAGTTAAAATCCGTTCCGTTACAAATCTCCTAAATAGGTACCCAGTTACTCTTTCAATAATAGCGCCTAACAATAAAAATGTATCATTACAATAACTAAAATATTCCCCAGGAGCGCCTAATATATCGTGGTTATCACCAGCTAAATAATAAAGATGCTCCCCAAGCTTGTTCAATTCTTCTCGACGTCTTATAGGTGCTAAACCGGTTGAATGAGTCAACAAATGATGAATTTTAATAGAATCGATGTCTTTAATCGTTGGAACGAAGAATTCAGGTAAGTATTTTGTAACCGGATCTTCAACAGAAAGTTTTCCTTCCTCCGCCAATATTAAAATCGCAAGAGCGGTGAAGGATTTCGATACAGATGCGATGCCAAAAATTGTTTCACCATCCACAGGTTCCTGTGTATCCACGTCTTGTACACCAAATCCCTTTTCATAAAGGACTTTTCCATTTTTGCTAACGGCAACAGCTAGCCCGGGAATATGATCTGACTCCATTCTCTCATATACTTTCTTTTCAAAAGATATCCAATCCAATTTAATCACCTCTTTAATAGATTATTACTCTATTATCCAAAAATTCATTGCATGTGGGAACTATATTTCGAAAGAAAAGAAAAAATTAGTCCTTCATTTTCTCATAACCATAATGGCAGTATTTTAATATCACCTTAAAAGTCAGGTAAATAATGGACTTTTTAAAAACTTGTAACGAAAATAGAATAACATCTCTCCACCTGAGGTAAATTGGCTATACAACTATCAAGCAACCGAACCTGATGAAATCTATTCACAAAGTATGCTTAAAAAGGGGATTGATTGGGTTAGTGCCTGACACCAAAACAGGGACATCAAATGCCGCTATTTTGGTGTCAGGCACCATAGTAAAAAAATGGTTGACACTTCCGTGTATGAACCATATAATACACACATATAGTGTATTAATGGCATAATACAAAAATTTTTTACGCATAGTGTATGCATCGCATAATACACACATTAAACAGGAGTTGTTTCTATGAAGATTAATTTTAATAATCGTGATCCTGTGTACGTACAGGTTGTTCGGTATTTTAAGGAACAAATTGCCATTGGCATGCTTGAAGGCGGACAAGAGATACCTTCCAGAAGAGAGCTTGCTTCGATGTTGAAAATTAATCCGAATACTGCGCAAAGAGCTTATAAAGAAATGGAGGAACAAGGATTGATTCATACAGAAAAAAACTTTCCAAGTCGAATTACGAATGATGAGTTTGTGTTAAGTAAAGTTCGTTCTGAGCTCATTATGGAAGCTGTAGATTCATTCATTCAATCTATTAGGACAATTAATGTTCCAGTTGACGAATTATTGCACATTGTAAAAGAAAAATATCAGTCAGCTAGCATAGGTAGGGGGGAAATAGAGTGATTGAATTATTAAATGTAACGAAAAAGTTTGGCCGCAAAAAAGTGTTAAATGGTGTTTCCTTTACGGCAAATAAAGGAGAAATTACTAGTTTAATCGGTATAAACGGCGTTGGAAAGACGACGACTTTGAAAGCCATTTTAGGTCTTACACCTATCAAAAGCGGGGAAATTTTAATCGACGGAGAAAAATTGAATAAAAACAGTTATGAAAAAATAACGTTTATTCCTGATGCAATAACAGTTTTACCGCAGATGACCATTGAACAAGCGATGGTGTTTATGAATGACTTTTATCAAAATTGGAACCAACCTAGAGCAAATGAATTACTTACCTTTTTTAAATTAGATAAAAGCAATCGAATTTCAGATTTGTCGAAAGGTAATGTGGCAAAGGTAAATTTATTATTAGGCCTTTGCATTGATGCTGACTATGTTTTAATGGATGAGCCGTTTTCTGGGATAGATATCTTTAGTAGAGAGCAAATTGCTGAAGTGTTCACTAGTCATCTTGTTGAAGATAGAGGGGTACTCATTACTACCCATGAAATTAATGATATTGAACATTTAATAGATAAAGTTGTTTTAATGGAAAATGGAACCGTTTTAAAGGAATTTCATACAGAGGAAATTAGAATTTCCGAAGGGAAATCAGTTGTGGATGTAATGAGAGAGGTGTACCAACCATGAATAAATTTTTAAAGCTAGTAAACTTTGAAATGAATCGTTTTCGAAAATTTTTCTTTATATTATTACTGATTACCCTCGTCCTCCAATTTGCCGGTGTCATTGTTGAATCGATTACATATACGCACAAAGCAAACAAGGTGATGGTTGAACAGTCCATAACAGCTGCACAATTTGCGCAGGAGTATGGGTATATGAATTTTCAACGGATTATAACTACATTATGGTTTCTTGGTCCAATCGCGATCTGCATCATATCATTTGCTTTTTATATTTTCTTCATTTGGTATCGGGATTGGTTTGGAAAAAACACATTTATTTATCGATTGCTTATGCTACCAACTTCAAGAATAAATCTCTTTTTGTCAAAAGCAATCACAATATTTTTATTAGTGCTTGGGTTGATTGCGTTTCAACTCATCATTTTGCCATTTGAAAACACCTTATTAAAAGGAATGGTACCAAATGAATTAAGAAATGATTTTGGGATAATGGAATTACTTGGTTCGGATAAATATATGAGTTTTATCATCCCGCATTCATTTATAGATTTTGTACTTCATTACGGTACGGGGCTTATTTGCATCTTCATTATTTTTACAGGAATATTATTTGAAAGAAGTTATCGTCTGAAAGGGATTATGTTTGGGATTGTCTATTGTATAGCAGCTGTAATTATTATATTTTCACCATATATTGTAGCGGAGTCGATATTAAAAAGTAATTTTCTGTATCCAATCGAAATATTTATCTTATCGATCATCATGGGTATGATTGTGCTTTTCGGTTCATTGTATATAAGCGGTTATTTATTAAAGAATAAGGTAACGGTTTAGGAGGGCAAAATGAAACGGTATATTAGTTCCATAATTATTGTAGCGGTTTTACTTTTAATGCTGGGTACTTATTATATTTATGCGGAAGTATCGGGAAGTCCATTTCCACATTTTAAAATAGAAAAGGTAAGTGGAAATGAGAAAGAAATCGGGTCCCTTCATATCACTGGAGGCTATGGACCAGGAAATATTCATGAAAACTTTGATTTGTCGTTGAATGGGACTGTCTATAGTAGTGAAAGATCTTTTTTAGATAAATTAGATTACACCTCAAATAAAATTAAAGAATTAAGGAAAAAATACAGAAGTTTTATGCGAGGGAAAATGGGTGAAAATTTATTTTATGAGGATCAAGATTGGCTCATTTATTCGGATACTCCTTCTAATTGGAATAACAGTACCAGCACCAATAATCAATTTCTTGAAATATCTATGTTGAAGAAAAAAGACAAAAAGATAACGAACTTTCAAGTTCCTCTTTCAAAACAAAATCGTTATGTCAGAGTGGATAATATTCAACTTGTTGGAAAGCAATTAAAAATTGCAACTGAAAATATCGTTGGATTAAATGAAACTGAATTCAATGAAGTACATGTATACACAGTTGATACTTCTAATCATAGGCTTGTACATGATGAAACAATTCAAGTGGTAAACTCAAGAACGCAAAATGAGTATACCAACATTCAGAATATCCAAAATTCGGATGTCTCAGTTCCGAGCAAATATGTACTATATAATGTTTCTTTAATGAAACGAACCGATCAAGGAAGCGACCAAGTTCTAAAAAGTGAGCTAATAGCTTACAACATCGAAACTTCAGAAAAAGAAATTATTAAACTACCAAAAAATATGAATATAGAGGATCTTAATTCCTTTCTTGGAGACGATATCTACCTGATAACGAGTAATCCAAATGAATTAAACATTACAGCCTATAATTTCAAAAATCAACATGTGGAAAATGTGCTTAGTATAAAGGACCAAAACATTTTCATTGATAAGATGGCATACACAATTAAAAATGGAAGACTTTACATTGTCACTACTCATATAAATGAGAAAACAGTCGGCAAAATAGAAATATACGATGTAAAAACAGGTAAAAATCTATTCCAAGGTAAAATTATAAATTCAGAAATAGAGAAAAATATCGAGGATTCTTCTTTATCTTTTTATGGTTTCGAATAATGGCTTTTTAACAAAAGTCCTAGTTCTACTTGTAGGAATAGACATATAGAGGGGGAGGATTCAGTTGATGATTCGAAACAAAGTGGATAGAACTATAAGCCGGATTCTTTCCCCTGTATTACGAGATTACGGTTTTGTTAGTTTGGATAGTAGAAATTATTATTCCTTTCATAAAGATTGCACTTGGGTTTTTAATTTGAATCATGTCGGGAAATATGATTCCGAATTATCAGGTTGGCAGGCCCAATCATTGACTGTAATAGCAGGCATTTATTTTGATTTTATTCCTCCGATTCGGAATGAGAAATATCGAAATGACAAATTTCCAAAGTATTATGAATGTCAATTACAAATGGAATTATGCAGTGAAAAACAGGAAAAAGACAATATATGGTGGTTTCGTACAGGCGGAAAAAATATAGAAGAGGTTATAGATGAAATTAAAAATTCTTTTATATCGACTGGGTTGCCATGGTTGAAAAAATACTCAAATTTTGAATGTGCTTTTAAAAAAATTGAAGGTGAAGTGAATTCGTATCAGAAATTTTATAAAGCAAAATTCTTCGCTAAATACTTAAATCAATGGGATAAGTATGAAAAATATAATCGTTTATTTAGGGGCGAGGCAGTTAAATTTGGTGAATGAAACAATTTTAAAACTAAAAGGGACGTGGAACTTAAACTTGTATATGTTCGATCATTATTTGAACAATAATTTTAGGAAGCTATAAAACTGTAGATTGTACTCCGGTACTCATAAATGAACCTTATGTGCAAGTTAACTATTCATTATCAGCAAGCAGTAGTTATTAATATGTTTTTTTAGGCTATTTATCGAAAGAATTTAGGGTTTCATACTCTGGATTCTTTTTTTGGCATTTATACGGGATGTATATTAGAATTTAAGGAATAGAAAAAATTAAAGGAAATAAAATGGGTAGAAGTATAATGGTAATTAAGCCTTATATTCGCATATACCGCATGATTAAAAAGAGGAGAAGGATGTATTAGACTAATGAAATCAAATGTAGAAAGATTAGAAACACCAGGGGAAACGAAACTTAAACGGTTAAAATTAGCGCTCATCTTAGGATCGCTTACTGCATTTGGACCGCTTTCTATTGATATGTATTTGCCGGCATTACCAAAACTGACGCATCAATTACATACAAGCACATCGATAGCGCAGCTTAGCCTGACCGCATGTCTTATTGGAATGGCAGTTGGCCAGCTTTTCGTTGGCCCATTAAGTGATGTGAAAGGAAGGAAAAAGCCACTTTTAATAACACTTATTTTATATTCCATTGCATCTTTGCTGTGTGCCGTAAGTTCTTCCATTTGGATACTTATTATTTTACGTTTTATTCAAGGGGCTACTGGTGCAGCAGGAATTGTAATTGCCCGGGCATCTGTAAGGGATATGTTTTCCGGAACGGAATTAACCAAATTCTTCGCCTTATTAATGCTGGTGAACGGTGCAGCACCAATTTTGGCACCTATAGCGGGAGGCCAAATTCTTCATTTTGTATCTTGGCGGGGAGTATTTATCGTATTATTTTTCATCGGCATTCTTATGTGGGGCACCGTTACATTTGGACTTCACGAAACATTGCCGAAAGAAAGGCGATCAAAAGGGGATATCTCTCATACATATTCTACCTACTTCCGTTTACTTAGAGATCGGGAATTTATGAGTTTTGCTTTTTCCCAAGGTTTTGTATCAGCTGCGATGTTCGCGTATATTTCAGGGTCACCATTTGTATTACAGGAAATTTATGGTGTTTCTCCTCAGGTTTTTAGCGTTATTTTTGCCGTTAATGGAATTGGTATTATTATTGCTTCTCAAATTACGGGGCGGCTCGCAGGAAAAATTGCAGAGTTAAAGTTATTTATATTCGGTATTAGTTTAGCTGCTATTGGCGGAGCGATTTTACTTATAGTTATCTTAACCGGTGGAGGATTAATAGCTGTCCTTCCATCCCTATTTATTGTAGTGTCTTGTGTAGGGATAGTGGGAACTACATCATTTTCCTTAGCCATGCAAAATCAAGGAAGCTCAGCAGGAAGTGCGTCCGCCTTACTTGGACTGCTACCATTTATTTTTGGATCGATTGCAGCACCGCTAGTAGGAATCGGCGGCAGTCAAACAGCCTTGCCGATGGCAATCATAATTGCCATATGTGATATGGGAGCATTATTCTTATTTTTGCTGATGAAGAAAAGCACCAGGAAAAAGGTTGCACAACAAACGATTCATTAAAACTGTTTGGACCCCACTCCAAACGGTTTTTCTTTTTTTAAAATGGGCAATATTGTAGAAAGAAATGATAAACTAAAATTATTAATTTAGTAGAAGGAGAATGAATTCATTATGGTTGCAGCAAAAAGCGTAATAGAAAAATTAAATTTAACCAAATATCCTACAAAGCTTATTTTGAACAAGCCTGATGATATAAATGATTTTCATGAACTGGAATTTGATGCGGATATTAAACTAGATCAATATGATTTAGTCTTTCAGTTTATATTTTCGTTAGAGGATTTTCTCCAGAACTTACAATTAATAATCGAAAAACAATTAGTAAAAGATAATGGCTATTTATTTTTTGCCTATCCAAAAAAGAATAATCCGCAATATAAGGAGTATATTGATCGAGACCGTTTTTTACAAGAAATCAATTTAGACGATGATGGGTATATACCCGAGAGCAATATAAAATTTTCAAGAATGGTAAGCTTGAACGATGTATTTACTGTTGTAGGTTTAAAAGCTGCTCCAAAGAAAAAGAAATCAACTAGTGCAAAGAGTCAATGTGTCGATGATTACATTGAGAATGTGGAAGATATAAAGCAATATTTGAAGTCAAAAGAGGAAATATTAAATGCCTTTAACCAATTAACCCCTGGCTACCAAAAAGATTGGGCGCGCTATATATACAGTGCAAAGCGAAAAGAAACCCAAGAAAAACGCCTGCAGGAAATGGAGAAGGTATTAGGCGAGGGATATAAAACAATGGATTTATATAAAAGGAATAAAAAATAAACATAAAGCCTGCTTGAACTCCATTTTAGTATCTAAACTATAGCAAGAGAATAAACCTTTTTACAAATGTTCATTCTCTTGCTATAGTTTGTTAAAATAAATATAAAGTACGATCAAATCTGGAGGATGGCATGGAACCAGAAAAACTTAAAAAGGTAATTGAGGCTGCGAGGCTTTATTACTTATTAGATTATAATCAACATCAAATTGCTGATAAATTAGGAATTTCGAGACCAACTGTATCGAGGCTATTACAAATTGCAAAGAACGAAGGAATAGTCCAGATAAAAATTATGGACCCGAATGAAGATGTTGAACAATTATCCATACAACTTGAAAAAAAGTTCAACTTAAAAAAAGCAATTGTTGTTTCAGTCCCTCAATATGAAGACAATATTATTAAGAACTATATAGGGGAAAAAGCAGCTTTATATTTGAATGATATCGTGAAAGATGGCGATATTATCGGTGTTACATGGGGTACAACCTTATACCATATTGCAATCTCCCTTAAGCAAAAATTTGTGAAAGATGTGAAGGTTGTTCAATTAAAAGGTGGTATCAGTCATTCAGAAACAAACACCTATTCCTCGGAAACTCTATATCTTTTTGGGAAAGCATTTAATACAAACCCTATACATTTGCCGCTGCCGGCAATTGTTGACCATATCGTTGTAAAGCAAGCGATGGAAGCTGACCGACATATTAAGAAAGTGTTAGATATTGGGAAAGAGGCTAATATTGCCGTTTTCACTATTGGACCAACAAAATCAGAGTCCCTTTTGTTCCAACTTGGATATTTTTCAGAAGAGGATACGCGTATGATATGCTCTAAAGGAGCTGGAGATATTTGTTCCAGATTTTTTGATCAAGATGGTAACATTTTAAATGAAAACTTAAATAGCAGGACATTAGGTATTGACTTAAAGGACTTAAAACAAAAAGAATATTCAATCCTAGTTGCTGGTGGACCGCAAAAAATAGATGGAATTTATGGTGCTCTAAAGGGCGGATATGCCAATGTAATAGTAATTGACCAATTTACAGCTAAATTTTTGCTTGATAAACACGGGGACGGTTCTCCTGTTTCATAAAAATGAAACAAGAGAACCGTCCCTTTGTTCCATTGGGAAAACTTACAATTTTACATTTGTTCATAGGATTATTTACATTTGTTCAATATATTGATATATTACTTGTGTAAAGGGTTTCAAGTTAATGAGAAATCAATTAAAGGGATAAAAACGTACATTAATATATAGAGAGGATGTAATTGAAATGACTAATTCATTCGCACAAATGATTGACCATACTTTATTAAAAGCGGATGCAACAAAGGCTGAAATTCAAAAATTAGCAGTGGAGGCAAAAGAATATTCATTTGCTTCTGTTTGTGTTAATCCAACTTGGGTGAAAACAGCTGCGGAAATTTTAAAAGACACACCGGTTAAAGTGTGTACAGTAATCGGTTTTCCACTCGGAGCAACTACATCTGAAGTAAAAGTTTTTGAAGCAAAAAATGCCATCGAAAATGGTGCTACAGAAGTTGATATGGTTATTAATATCGGGGCTTTAAAAGACAAGCAATTTGACATAGTGGAAAAAGATATTAAAGCAGTTGTGGAAGCAGCAAAAGGAAAAGCTTTAACAAAAGTAATTATTGAAACTTCCCTATTAACAAATGAAGAAAAGGAAATAGCAAGTCAGCTATCTGTCAAAGCAGGAGCCGATTTTGTGAAGACATCGACTGGGTTTTCTACTGGTGGAGCAACTGCAGAAGACGTAGCATTAATGAGAAAGGTTGTCGGACCAACAATTGGTGTTAAGGCTTCTGGCGGAGTGAGAAGCTTGGAAGACGCTGAAAAAATGGTGAATGCAGGTGCTACACGTATTGGCGCAAGCTCTGGAGTTGCCATTGTAAACGGTCAAACATCAACATCTTCTTATTAATTGGATAAAAGTGGTGGTACATATTTATTCGACATGTACCACCACTGAATCTTTATCGACGGCATACATTAATAATTTTTTCCTGAGAGGAGAATAAAGTATGGATGTAAAATGGCTAGTAGAACAAGCGATAGAAGCAATGCAAAAGGCATATGTTCCATATTCATCATTTAAGGTAGGAGCTGCGTTATTAACAGACGATAATAAGCTTTACCATGGCTGCAATATTGAAAACGCTTCATATGGTTTGACAAATTGTGCAGAAAGAACAGCTATTTTCAAAGCTGTTTCAGAAGGAGACAAGCAATTTAAAGCGATTGCGATTGTTGGTGACACTGAAGGACCTGTCTCCCCATGCGGTGCTTGTCGACAAGTTATTGCGGAATTCTGTGATGTAAATACGAAGGTTATTTTAGCAAATTTACAAGGTGATTATGTAGAAACATCTATTAATGAACTCTTACCTGGTTATTTTTCTAAAAAAGATCTAGTTAAGTAAATTTCCATCATTTTGTAAACGTAACCATATTAAATAAACTTACAACTAGGAGAAGACAACAATGAAATATTTAATATCTATTCTCGGTATTATAGTCGTCCTTGGATTAGCATTTTTGGCAAGTAATAACCGTAAAGGGATAAAATATAAACCGATTGCAATTATGATCGTCATTCAGTTAGCTTTGTCTTACTTATTATTAAATACTAAAATTGGATTACTTATTATTAAAGGAATTGCAGATGTATTCAGTAAGCTATTAGAATATGCAAATGATGGAGTTTCGTTTGTTTTTGGCGGAATTGCTAACAAAGGTGAAGCCCCATTCTTCCTTAATGTCTTATTGCCAATCATCTTTATTTCTGTGTTAATAGGAATCTTTCAATATCTTAAAATCCTTCCTTTTATTATGAAAGGGATCGGGTTGTTGATTAGTAAAATTAACGGAATGGGTAAATTAGAGTCGTATAACGCCGTTGCCTCAGCGATGGTCGGACAATCAGAGGTATTCATTACCGTTAAGAAGCAATTACATCTTTTACCAAAACATCGTTTGTATACTTTATGCGCATCCGCAATGTCGACGGTTTCCATGTCTATCGTTGGTGCATATATGACAATGATTGAACCAAAATATGTAGTTACAGCATTAGTCATCAATTTATTCGGCGGATTTATTATTTCTTCCATCATTAACCCATATACAGTAGACAGCAAAGAAGATATATTAGAGATTCAAGAAGAAAAACAAAGCTTTTTTGAAATGCTCGGCGAATATATTTTAGATGGATTTAAAGTAGCGATTATCGTTGGAGCAATGCTGATTGGTTTCGTTGCATTAATGGCAGCAATTGATAATATTTTTGATCTAATTTTTGGCGTTTCCTTCCAACAAATATTAGGATATATCTTTGCACCGGTGGCATTTTTGATGGGTATACCGGGAGCAGAAATAGTAAAAGCAGGCGGAATTATGGCAACAAAGCTTGTGACGAACGAATTTGTGGCTATGATAGAATTAACCAAAATAAAAGCTAGTTTAAGTCCTCGTTCTCTTGGAATTATTTCTGTATTCCTTGTATCTTTTGCAAACTTCTCCTCCATTGGAATTATTTCAGGAGCAGTGAAAGGCTTAAGTGAAAAGCAAGGAAATACGGTTGCCAGGTTTGGACTAAAGCTTCTATTCGGAGCAACTTTGGTAAGTGTTTTATCAGCAATTATTGTCAGCTTTATTTTGTAATAAGAAAAGTGGAAGCGCCTTGCTCATCGGCGTACGGATTTCGTAGTCTGTGACTGAGATAAAGGAAACCGTGCTGAGGTAGTTCACGAGCTGATGCTTGACTTATCGTAGGGAGGAGACGTAGAAATCCGCTAGCCGATAGGCGCTGAAGCTAGACAAGTTAAAATTTGTTAAATAATTTATATGATGAAAAACTTTATACCTATCCTTTGAGATCGAAAAAGGGCATTTCCTATTCTTGGATAGGATTTGCTTTTTCTTTTTTGATTCTTTAAAAGTGCCACTGCTGGTACATAAAAAAGCGAGGTGAAATAATGCAGTGATGAACGCCAATGTTTTTCACAGCATTCAGTATGGGTAATGTCGGTTTACTTTTATCTGGAGCAACATTATTTTTAAATAGTTTAATGTTACTTGGCAAAGCAGATAATAAGAGTGTAGGGGTATTTAATTTGTTTGTAGGGATATTACAAATTATTTTCCCAATTTATTTAATCGCTATATCTAACCAAGATCATTGGACGATTTTTAATTTGGCCTGTATATTTCTCTTCGGGCTAACTTATTTATTTGTTGGAATCATTAATTTAACTGGCATTGATGGAAGTGGACTAGGATGGTTTTCCCTATGGGTATCTATTATAGCCGTTGTTTATATGCTCATTTCCCTTGTCCACAATCATGACATCATTAATACCCTTACATGGGCAATGTGGGCTTATTTATGGTTCTTATTCTTTTTATCTATGGCACTAAATAAAAAAATTGATATTTATATAGGGAAGGTTGCATTTGTTCAATCGTGGATAACACTTACGATTCCTTCTCTTTTTTCATTAACAGGGGCGTGGAAAATGGAGTATGTCTCAAACATATGGATCTATGTTCAAGTGCTATCCATTATCTATTTCTGTGTTTGTACTGGAAAAATTTTGATGGTAGACATGAAGCGTCGAAAACAACAAGATATAACGGTAACACCATAATATGTGAAAGGCTCCTCTGCCGGGAAATAGAATGCAGCGGAGTTTTTTTTGTCTAGAAAGAGCAATATTGGTTACATAACTCTAATAGACCGATTGTGATGGCAAAAAGAAATGGCTAACGGCTAATAGACCGATTGTGATGGCAAATAGAAATGGATAGCGGCTAATAGACTGATTGTGAT
>NZ_JBYSWK010000038.1:0-41216 GCF_058781025.1 Heyndrickxia sp. FW510-T9
GAACACGTCCTTTTAAATGATGATTGTATTATAAGCTAAATCTCATTTTTACGTATCCACTTTTTAGACTAACCTCAAGTTTGCTCGATTTTCCTTTGTGAGTTGTCCTTTACTAGCCTTCTTATGGACATTTTGCTTCATTTTCCTAGGTGAGTTGTCCTTTATAAGGATTCCTAAGGACACTTTGCTCGATTTTCCTTTGTGAGTTGTCCATTACAAGTCTTCTTATGGACACTTTGCTTCATTTTCCTATGTGAGTTGTCCTTAAAGGCATTATTTCTATATCCGAATATGTAAAGTCCTTTTAAATTGCCTTAATTTTCCCCCCGTCTACAAGAAAACTGCTTCCCGTCATATAGGAGTTTGCTTCCGATATAAGGAAGATAACGACATTAGCGAATTCTTCCGGTTTTCCATATCTTTGCAATGGAATTGTTTGCTTTTCCATGTTTTCTACTTCTTCAAGTGAATAGCCTGTCTTTGAAGCATTTAACTCATCCAGATGCTTCACGCGATCAGTAGCAATTCTTCCCGGGCCTACCGTATTAATCAAAATATTAAATGGCGCTAATTCGGAAGCTAAGGTTTTTGATAATCCGACAATACCGGTTCTAAAAGTATTCGAAAGAATCAAGCCTGGAATTGGCTCTTTTATGGAGGAGGAAGCGATATTTATAATTTTCCCACCATTCACTTTTAATAAAGGTAAAGCTTCACGAATAATTCTTATGTATGATAAAAGGTTCAGTTCAAATGCGTTTTTCCAATGTTCATCTGTCATTTCTTCAAAACTGCCTGCAGGAGGTCCACCGGCATTATTGATTAAAATATCTAGACGGCCGAATACTGCTTTTGTTTTTTCCACCATTTTTCGTATATCCTCAGGATTTGTTATATCACAGCGAATATGACTTACTTTTCCTTTTTCAAGTGCAGCTAATTCCTGTTCCACACTTTTCAATTGTTCTACGTTTCGACTTGCAAGCATAACATTTACCCCTTCACTTACCAATGAAGCAGCAATTGCTTTTCCCAATCCTTGACTTGAAGCGACAACGAGTGCGGTCTTTCCCTTTAAACCTAATTCCATCTTGAAACCTCCTTTAAATAGTTTGTCTCGACTTTATTATAAATGAATCTCTAAATTGGTTTCATTATTATTGCTCCAAAAACAAAAAAAAGCCGGATGAATTCATCCGGAAAAATAAAGGGGGAAAAATAGGAAATAAATAGTTAGCTCAAGTTTGTAACAGTCTTAGCTATTAACTATCCACGTGTTACTTGAGATTACTTATCTTTTCCACCATTCTCCCCTCTTCAAACCTAAACTTATATTACAGTTTTATGACATAGTTGCTTTTTTTACAGCTTCTATTACTTCTTCAGTTGTTTGAAGCTGAAGAACCTGCTCCGCAAGCTTTTCCATTTCAGCCTTGGAAAGATTTTTGATTTGTGCTCTTGCTTTAAGAATAGATGATGCACTCATAGAGAACTCATCTAGACCAAGTCCAAGTAAAATTGGTATTGCTACCTCATCCCCGGCCATTTCACCGCACATACCTGTCCATTTTCCTTCTTTATGAGATGCATCGATTACCATTTTCACTAATCGCAATATTGCTGGATTATATGGTTGATATAAATAGGATACACGCTCATTCATACGGTCAGCAGCCATTGTATATTGGATTAAGTCATTTGTTCCAATACTAAAGAAATCAACCTCTTTAGCAAATTGGTCTGCCAATACTGCAGTAGAAGGGATTTCCACCATAATTCCGAGCTCAATATTATTAGAAACTGAGACACCGTTACTTACTAACTGATCTTTTTCTTCCAATAAAATTTGTTTCGCTTGACGGAACTCATTTAAGGTTGAAATCATTGGGAACATAATCTTTAAATTGCCGTAAACACTTGCTCGAAGTAGTGCACGAAGTTGTGTACGGAACACATCTTGTTCTTCAAGACATAATCTTATCGCACGGAATCCTAAGAATGGATTCATTTCCTCTGGAAGATTTAAGTACGGAAGCTTTTTGTCGCCGCCAATATCAAGAGTACGAACAACTACAGGCTTTCCATTCATACCTTCTAAAACTGCTTTATATGATTCAAATTGTTCATCTTCAGTAGGAAGTTGATCTCTTCCCATATACAAAAATTCTGTACGATAGAGACCAATTGCTTCACCGCCATTGTCTAATGCACCTTTTAAATCATTAGGCGTACCAATGTTGGCACCAAGTTCTACATGTCGACCATCTTTTGAAATAGTTTTTTCATTCAAAAGCTTGGACAATTCGGCTTTTTGCGTTTCGTATTTTTCTTGTTCTATTTTATATTGATCAACAATTTCTGGAGTAGGATTAATATGTACTTCCCCATTTTGACCATCAACAATGATTAAGTCCCCATTTTGAATGTCCTCTGTAGCTGATTTAGTTCCAACAATTGCAGGAATTTCAAGGGACCTTGCCATGATAGCAGAATGTGATGTTCGTCCACCAATATTAGTAGTGAAGCCTTTTACAAAATCTCGATTTAATTGGGCTGTATCTGAAGGTGTTAAATCCTCTGCCACAATAATGACTTCTTCTGAAATCATGCTTGGATTAGGAATTTTCACTCCTAATAAATGAGATAGTACACGTTTTGTTACATCACGAATATCAGCAGCGCGTTCTCTCATATATTCATTATCCATTTGTTCAAACATCGTAATGAACATATCTGTTGTCTCTTTTAAGGAGCTTTCAGCGTCTAGTTTATTGTTATTGATATTATCTTCGATGGGTGTGATAAGTTCTGGATCGCTTAAAACCAAAAGATGCGCATCAAAAATAGCAGCTTTATCCTCCCCTAATTCAGATCCAGCACGCTCTCGAATAACTTCCAATTCAGCTTTAGCTGCGGACATAGCTGCTTGAAAACGGGCAATTTCCCCCTCTACATCTTCAATGGTTTTCTTGGAAAATGTCAAATCAGGCTCTACTAATCGATATGCTTTTGCAATAGCAATACCGCTTGATGCTGCAATCCCTTTTAAAATGGTTGACATTACTCTGCCAAACCTTCTTTTTTCAATAATTCTTCTAGACTATTTAATGCATCTTGCTCATCGCTGCCAGTTGCGCTAATGTTAATTTGTGCATTCATACCGATACCTAAAGACATTACACCCATAATTGATTTTAGATTTACTTGTTTACCGTTATAACCTAGTTGAATTTCTGAATCAAATTTACTAGCTGTTTGTACTAGCAATGTTGCTGGGCGAGCATGAATTCCTGTATCTGCAACTACTTTAAATTGTTTTTCTACCATTTGAATTACTCCTTTACATTAATAATAAATTAAAGTGTCTTCTTCATATAAAAATAATCCACCTTGCCTCATTCGTCAATTATTTAGCAACAAAAAAAAGTTAAAAAAGCAAGATTTCGTATTTTAAAAAAATTCTCTCCGTTTTCGAAAACCGATCAAATTTATAGAGGACTCAATAAACAGAATATCATCCAAAATAGTGGAAGACAATTCTATTGCTTAAGGTTAATATTTCCTGCTTAATATAAGTTATGAACGAACTAGTAAAAAATATTAATTTTTATGGTACTCTTTCATTTTATGTTTTATTTTTTTCATTTCAAAGCCAAATTGTTCTACGTCTTGCTGCGTGGCGTGGATTGACCCATATCGTACATTTTCATATATAGATATCCATTTCTCTGAAACCTGTATATTTAGTCGGTTTAACCAATCTCTTACAGATTCAGCGCCCCGTCTTTCCAATGAATGTTTGGTTGCGAAATGTTCCAATTCATGGACATATTTACGGATTTGCTGTGTGGATTTTGAGTAATAGCTTGCATGATTTTCTTTTCTATTTTGTTTATCGATTAGCTTGTGAAAAATGCTTTGCGAGATCTCATTTCCTACTTCCACATTTTTGAACTTTCTTTTCCTAAAATGTAAAATAAGCGAAATGACGATTACAACTATTATTACAATTCCTAGTATGATATAGATATTCTCATAGTGGTTTTGCAGGTTTTGTACGTTATTTCCTTCATTATTATCCTGTAACCTAAGCTCAGACGCTTTTTTCGAATAATCCATTAAACGTTTATTTTGTTTGGCAACTCCATATTCAAAGTAATGATTTATAAGATTTATTAGAGGACTTAATAAAGTAAGAATGAACCAATATATTTTATCAAAAACTACTGATAGTCCATTTTTAATAGCACTAGATATTAATGAAGCAGCTAATGAAATGACAATAGGTACAATGATAAGCAAACTACTAAAAGTTACTAAGTTTCTTTTGGAAAAAGACGAACTTTGAATAAATCTTTTTAAAAACGTACCATATGAAAAAAGGAATAATTGAAGCATCGGGAAAATGATCAATAAAGGTCTTGATTTCATGCCCGAAATAAATCCTACAAAATACAGGAAAATAAAAACTAGAATAGTAGCTAATAAGCGGCTACTCAGGAAATTTTCGGAGTCCTCATCCCCCTCCTCAGCGAATAAAACCTTCAATCTCCAAAGAGAAAAGAGAAACAATAGAAAAATTTCAAAGATAGGTATTTGTCCTAACCATGTCCAAAGCACAATGATTGGTATAGAACAGAAATAGAATGCCCGTGAAAATCGCTTTATTTCTCCATTTGAAACTAACAATGTAGTTAAGGAAACCAAAAATAATATTCCTAAAAGACTCCAGCTTATTGATCCTTTTCCATATGTAAATGGAATAGAATACTGAACAAGAGAAAAAATAATCGCTTCACTAAGAAAAAGCCGCTCAACTTCAAAAATTTTCAGAATATCCATTTGGATTTTTGCCGATGATTTTACTTCCATAATTCCATTGCCCCTTGATCTTCTATTGATTTCACAGAAAAAACCATTGAGCCTTTTTTTCCAAATTCCAAAAGGGATGCATAAGCAGAAGACTCGATTTCACCAACATGAATAACATATGGATAGTAGATTCCCTTTTGTGAAATATCCTTGATCATTAAATGATATGGAATGGTAAAGGAAGCAACAGATAAATGAGCTAATAAGTCAAATGCTTTTTGACGTTGTCCTCTGCCTTCTCCTTCATTTAAAAAATAATACAAGGATTTCCCAAAGGTTGTAACATTTATAGCTAATGCAAAAGGAATGTTTTCTCTTACTGCATAATCCACTAGATATGCACAATGACTTATACTTGTTTCCAAACTATCTCTCTTTCCAACTACATTCAAAAACAGCAGCCATGTTTTGGCACCAATAGGAGAAAAAACCTTTGTTTGTAATTGCTGTGTACGGGCACTTGCCTTCCAATGAATGTATTGAAAAGGATCACCATTTTGATATTCCCTTGTCCCAATCGGTTGCAAAGGATCAAAAAAGATGGAGGTTTGATTATATTGATTACCTTGTAAAAAATTGTATTCCTTATTAGAAGTTTGAACTGTCTTTCTTTTAGGAAAAACTAGCTTTTTTACCCCTAACATTTTTTTGTTTTGAAGAATCACTAATCCTGTTCCAAACAAATGCGGAATTTTCACTTCAATATTATGGATTCTGGAAACGCCTCTCCTTACTGCTTTCACAGGGATGATTACTTCCACTTGTTCATTTTTCCAAGCCCTAAATGGAATATTGACTTCTACAATGGAACTAACATCAATAAAAGGATGATTAACTGGTTCCACCTTATTTGAAAAACTAATTTGCAGGTTCCCATTTAAAATTGGTAATCCTTTATTCACAAGTGTAAATTTCCATTCATCAGTATCTTCAACATTTAACCGCACTGTAGACCTATCGTTTTGTAATATTAAGTTGTTTCCCACTAGTTTTAAATACAAATGATATCCAAGTGACATGATACAACCAAAAATAAACAAAAATATTATAGGAGTTGAACCGAAAACAAACGAAAGAATAGCAAATACTCCCATTAATTGTCCTAAGAATAGAACATTTTTTTCCTGGATGATCTCTTTATTCCAAATCATTTAGTATGCTCCATTTCAACCGGGGCTGAAACGGAGTTAAGTACATCGGCTAGTATTTCATCCACGGTTTTTGTTAATGATGCCTCTATTGTAAGATGGAGCCTATGTTTGATGATATTTGGTGCTACAGCTTTTACATCATCCGGAGTGACAAAATTTCTGCCATTGATAAAAGCATATCCTTGGCTTGCTCTTAATAAGGCAAGACTTGCTCTTGGACTCATACCAAATTCTATAGTCGGATGTTCCCTTGTTTCTTTAGCAATTAAAATTATGTATTTCTCAATATCCTCGTGAACCTGAACATTTTTAACCTCTTTTTGCATTTGTCTCAATTGTTCAGGCTGCAAGACAGTCATAAGTTTTTCTAAACCATTATCAGCAGCATGCTTTCTTAGAATTTCTCGTTCTTCCTCGAAAGAAGGAAAATCAATAGTCAGTTTCATAAAAAAACGGTCAAGTTGTGCGGCGGGTAATGGAAAAGTACCTTGTTGGGATTCTACTGGATTTTGCGTGGCTATAACCATAAAAGGCTCTGCAATCGATAATGTTTCTCCATCAATCGTAACTTGCCTTTCCTCCATGGCCTCGAGTAAACTCGATTGTGTTCTAGGGGTTGCACGGTTAATCTCATCTGCAAGTAATATATTTGTCATAACAGGACCTGATTTTAATTCAAATTCCTGAGATTTAGGATTAAAAAAATGAATTCCTGTTACATCGGTTGGTAACACGTCAGGTGTAAACTGAATACGTTTAAATTCAACATTTAAGCAACTAGAAAATGCTTTTGCCAATAATGTTTTTCCCGTTCCTGGAACACTCTCTAGTAAAATATGCCCGCCTTGCAATAAAGCAACGATCATCAAATCAACTTCTTTATCTCTCCCAATGATGACCTTTGCAATTTCACTTTTTAAGTTATTTATGTATTCTTTCAAAATAATTTCCCCCTACTTTGTAATCAAGTTGCATTTAAAATATAACAAATAAAACAAAAATTGTCACCTTTATGAATTTTCTATCATGAATATAGAATATTTTTCTAATAAAATATCTTGAATTTTTCTGAAAAATGGTGCAAACTGTTAACTAAGTAAATTGAAAATTATAAAATTACCTTTTAGATAGGAGAGATGGCATTGAAAAAAGCCGATGTGGGCAATCTGATTGAATTCCGGGATGGATTACAGGGGATTGTTGAAAAGGTAAATGAAAATTCCGTTATTGTAGATTTAACGTATATGGAAAATTACCGTGATCTAGAACTGGAAGAAAAAACAGTTGTGAATCATAAAAACTATAAAATTATAGCCACATCTCTAAAGTGAATAAAAAGAACCAAAGAAATGGAAGCCGTTTCTTTGGTTCTTTTTATTAAATTGCCCTTTTATTTGACTTAAACCATAGAAGAAATATAAATAGTAAGCTAAAATACCCAAATAGAGGATATAAATAGGATAACAAGGTGCCGTAATGGAAATAGCTCAAACAATAGATAATGATTAATACAAACGTAATTATCCAAGCCCGGTGTACGGAGATGTATTTACTAAATTGTTTTTCCAACCCGTAAATATTGCCAATCAATGAAGTAAAAATTTCACCGAATATAATTAATACATATATAATGTAGATTCCGATAAAGGAGTTTTTAATGACTGCAGCCATTGGAATTTCATAAAGCTGTACATTAGGTAATGTGATGAGAGTAAAATGACTTGAAACCAAAATCAATGTTAAAAGGATGCCTCCAATGATTCCCCCTAATTTTACGATTTTTTTGTCCTTTACCTCCGTTGCTATTGGTACAAGAACAGCTTGTGCTAACGACAAATTAAACGCCGCATAGGAGAATGGAGAAACAACCGCTTTCCATAAATGCAGATCCTCCGGAATATTAATAAAATATTGAATAAATTGCAAATGCGTAATCGATTTAGTCATTACGATAAAATTAAATAACAGCATAATGGGTACAACGAAGGTATTCACCGCAAAAATTCCCTTTGATCCAACAGCCATCACTAAAATTGTTAGTCCAATAGTGAAATATACCCCCACCCATTTTCCTAAAGCTAATTCCTGCTGAAAAACTGCACCAGCACCAGATAACATCACAGCGCAAACACCTAATAGCATGATCATCATAAAGATATTCATAAATTTAGCTAATACTGGTCCAAACAAATATTCATTTAACTCTTCATATGAATTTGCCTTTAATTCAATTGCTTTCACCATTAATTTTGAGCCTAAAAGGATAAATAAATACCCTGCAGCTAATATTGCCATAAACCCAACAAAACCGTATTTAGTAAAAAATTCAACAATTTCTTTACCAGTCGCAAATCCAGCTCCAATAACTGTTCCAACATAGACAGCCGCAACTTGAAAAGCACCAACCCATTTATTCACATTACATCTCCTTTCAAATAAACGACACTATTAAATGCTCTTTTCTTAAACTTTGTTCCTCTTGTATACGAAAACACTAGACTACAACCTTATTTCTTTTAAAAACGAATAAACTTTATTAGAAAAGATGCCCCGAAGCCAAGTACTATTTAGGAACTAAAACAAATTGCGCAAAACATCAATTTTTCCAAAACATCACTATTAAAAGATATGTACAAGCAAGCTAAAATAAGACAGGCAGTCTGAAATAATAATAGCAATTATCAGATGGAAAATTTTTTCAGTCAAAAATAGTCAATGTCAGTTTACAAATTTATTAGAGTGATGTATACTTAGTTCACAAGGTCAGATTTAGTCAAACAATTCCTTGTTAAATACAATAATCTGTTAGAAAGGTTTGTTTTTTAAAACCTTTTTCTTTTAATTAATTAGTCAAAGTTAGTCAACGTCAAATTCGTTGCATTTCTTTTCTTTAAGGAGGAATGATGTGAATGCTATGTCAAAAATGTAATCAAAACGAATCCAATATTCAATTACATGTAAATGTTAATGGAAACGGGCAAGATATATATTTATGCTCAACTTGTTATCAACAAGAAAAAGCGAAAATTGGTAATTCCCTTGGAGGCGCGCCTATGATGAATGGATTTAACGGCTTCGGTTCTCTAGAGGACCTTTTTAAAGGCATGTCCATACCTGAAAATCAATCAAATTCCACTGTGAAAACGCAGCATCAAAATGGCGGGGGCGGTTTCTTAGACCAGTATGGTCGTAATTTAACAAATATGGCGAATGCAGGACTAATTGACCCAGTCATTGGCCGTGATAAAGAGATTAAACGTGTCGTCGAGATTTTAAATCGGAGAAATAAAAACAATCCTGTATTAATTGGGGAGCCTGGTGTCGGTAAAACAGCTATTGCCGAAGGGCTTGCATTAAAAATTACAGAAAATGATGTACCTGCAAAATTAAAAAATAAAGAGGTATATTTATTAGATGTTGCTTCATTAGTAGCTAATACAGGAATACGCGGACAATTTGAACAAAGAATGAAACAGCTTATAGCAGAGCTTCAAAGAAGAAAAAATATATTATTATTTATCGATGAGGTTCATTTACTTGTCGGTGCAGGTTCTGCGGAAGGATCCATGGATGCAGGTAACATCTTAAAGCCGGCTCTTGCACGTGGTGAGCTGCAAGTTATTGGCGCAACTACTTTAAAAGAATATCGACAAATTGAAAAGGATGCAGCATTAGAAAGAAGATTTCAGCCTGTTCAAGTAAATGAGCCTACTTTAGAAGAAACAATGCAAATATTAAATGGTTTAAAAGCTAAATATGAACAATATCATCAAGTTACGTTTACAGATGAAGCCATTAATGCCTGCGTCGATTTATCACATCGCTATATTCAAGACCGTCACTTACCTGACAAGGCGATTGATTTAATGGATGAAGCCGGTGCCAAATTAAACTTATCCATTGATGTTATGAATAAAGAAGAAATTCATGCTCGATTAAATGAAATTCATCATGAAAAACAAGTAGCACTTGAAAACGAGAAGTATGAAGTAGCTGCAAAATTACGTGATGAGGAAGCAAAATTAGAAAAACAAATTACTACTAATGTTGAAGTTGAAAACCCAGTTGTAGAAGCAGTCCATATACAAGAAATTATTGAAAAGAAGACTGGCATTCCTGTAGGGAAACTTCAAGCTAATGAACAAGCAAAAATGAAAAATCTTGAAGAACATTTAGCTGGTAAGGTAATTGGTCAAGAAGAAGCCGTTTGTAAGGTTGCAAAAGCAATTCGCCGCAGCCGGGCCGGACTTAAAGCTAAAAATCGTCCAATCGGTTCCTTTTTATTCGTTGGTCCGACAGGTGTTGGTAAAACAGAGTTAACGAAAACACTTGCGGAAGAACTATTTGGCACAAAGGATGCCATGATTCGACTCGATATGAGTGAATACATGGAAAAACACAGTGTTTCTAAATTAATCGGTTCGCCACCTGGATATGTTGGTCATGAAGAAGCTGGACAATTAACAGAAAAAGTACGCCATAACCCATACAGCATTATTTTATTAGATGAGGTTGAAAAGGCACACCCTGATGTTCAGCATATGTTCTTGCAAATCTTAGAGGATGGTCGTTTAACAGACAGCCAAGGCAGAACAGTAAGCTTTAAAGATACTGTGATCATAATGACAAGTAATGCAGGTGCTGGCGTGAAGCCTATCCACGTTGGATTTGGAAATAATGAAGCAATGAAAGAAGCAAGTATTCTTGAATCATTAGGAAGCTTCTTCAAACCAGAGTTCCTAAACCGTTTCGACGGTATTATCGAATTTAAAGCATTAGAAAACGAACATTTATTAAAAATCGTAGATATCATGCTTGCTGAGTTGCAAGTAACATTGAAGGAGCAACAATTATCTCTTGAAGTTATGCACGAGGTGAAAGAAAAAATTGCGATTATGGGCTATCATCCTGCTTTCGGTGCTAGACCATTACGCAGAGTTATTCAAGAACAGCTTGAAGACAGCATTACTGATTATATTCTTGATCATCCAGAACAAAAATCATTAATCGCTAAGATGAATGAAGATAAAATTACAGTTGTTGCAAACTAAATACTAAGTTCAGAATACACAAATAGGTTCCAACCATATAAATAGTGGTTGGAACCTATTATTTTTTATATAATCTATGGTATCTCTGGTTAAACTGCACGAATTTTTGCTCGAATCGACCGAAAACGGTAATGAACGGCACGAAAGTCCCCTCGAACGGACCGAAATCAACGATGAACGGACCGTTTTAGGTATTTAGCACTATATTTTCAAATAAAAACCACCCACGAATGGGCGGTTTTTATTTTTTTATAGTTTTTTATCATCCACTTGATCAAGCCAGCTTTGAATCGTGTCAACCACTGATTCTACACAGCCGTCATCAAATGGTGAAATAAGATTTGCTTCTGCAACAAGGCCAGTGAAAGATTTGCTTCCCCCTTGTTGACATAAATGAAGATAGTCTTTCCATGCTTCCTCGTGATTTTCTTGTGACTTTTTCCAGAATTGGAATGCACAAATTTGTGCCAAAGTATAGTCGATATAATAGAATGGCGAATTATAAATATGACCTTGTCTTTGCCAGAATCCACCTCGATTTAAATAATCGTTATCATCATAATCACGGTGCGGCAAATATTTTTCTTCAATATTTTTCCAAGCTGTTTTTCTTTCAGCAGGTGTAGCATTTGGATTTTCGTACACAAAATGCTGGAATTCATCTACTGCAACACCATATGGCAAGAATTGAAGTGCTCCACCTAAATGGGAGAATTTATACTTCTCTGTATCCTCTTTAAAGAATAGCTCCATCCATGGCCATGTAAAGAACTCCATACTCATGGAATGAATTTCACATGCTTCATATGTTGGCCAATTGTATTCTGGAATCTCGTAATGACGACTTGAGTAAACCTGGAATGCATGGCCAGCCTCATGAGTTAATACATCGATGTCTCCAGATGTACCGTTAAAGTTTGAGAAAATATATGGAGATTGATAATTTTCAATGTAAGTACAGTACCCTCCGCCTGCTTTGCCTTTTTTCGCTACTAAATCCATTAAATTCTTTTCATTCATAAATGTAAAGAATTCATCTGTTTCCGGAGATAGCTCTGCATACATTTTCTTGCCGTTATCAATAATCCATTCTGGTGATCCTTTTGGAGTAGCATTTCCAGAAGTATATTCAAAGCCTTCATCATAAAATTTCAATGCATCTACACCAATTCGTTCCTGTTGACGTTTTCTAAGCTTCGTTGTTAACGGTACAATATAATCCTTCACTTGATCACGGAATTTAGCTACCATTTCTGCATTATAATCCGTACGTGCCATACGGTAATATCCAAGTTCGACGAAATTTTTATATCCGAGTGTCTTTGCGATTTCATCTCTTACTTTTACTAATTGATCATAAATAGAATCAAATTCTTCCTCATGCTCAGCGTAGAATCCAAATCTAGCCTCATTTGCTTTTTTACGCATATCACGGTCTTTTGATTCCGTAAATGGTTGCATCTGTGCCAGTGTTCTTTCTTCCCCTTCAAACATGATTTTCGCTGATGCTACAAGCTTCGTATACTCAGAAGAAAGCTTGTTTTCCTTTTGCAAAAGCGGAATGATATCAGGAGAAAATGTTTTTAACTGTGCCTCTGCTAATGCAAAAAGCTGAGTTCCCCATTTTTCTTCTAGCTCTGTACGGAATTTAGAGGAAACGAGTGCTTGATAATATTTTGAAATAAACCCTTCTACAATAGGAGCAATTTCATCCATATAATCATTTTCAGCTTTGTAGAATTCGTCATTTGTATCTACAGTATGACGAATGGAGCAAAGATTAAACATTGTTCCCAATTCGTTGCGAATTTGATTAATACGATTCATCGCTTCACTTTGCTCTGCGCTGCTTGCAGCATTTTCAAACTTTTCAATCTCAGATTGAAATGCAGCTTCTACCTCTTCCATGTTTGGTCTTTCATATTTATAATCTTCGAATTTCATATGTATAAACACTCCTTGATAATAGAATACTCTCATAATATTCGCTATCCTTGTACAAAAGTCCTCTATTATTGAAAAAAACTATTATCTTAATTTGGTTATTTTCAAATATAAAAAGCATCTCATAATGAGACGCCACCGCTAAACTAAGTTTCGCGTATTATATCCAATCTTTTTTAATAGCTTGATGGCCATCTCTTTTTCTTCTGAGTCCAAGACAGACATCATTTTCTCAATTCTACTCTGATGTTCTGGAAAAATGGATGCGATTAATTCCTTCCCCTTTTCTGTTATATGTGCGAATGTTACACGCCGATCATCCGGACAGGACACTCGCATTATTAACCCTCGTTTTTCTAATTTGTCGACTACATAAGTAATACTCCCACTTGCAAGAAGAATCTTCTCACCAATTTGTTGCAGCGGCTGTTCTCCTTTATGAAATAGTAATTCTAATACTGCAAATTCTGTTGGATGGAGCCCACATTCCTGTATAAATTGATTAGAATATTCATTTAACGCACGAAAAGCTCGTGATAAAACAATAAATAATTTTAAATCTTGTTGTTCGTCTTTTTCCATATCATCAATTCCTTTATATCACAACATAAAATTATTGATATTATAAAGATTTTAGAAATAAATGTCAATTTTTTTCTTGTCAAGTAAACTAGTATTTTCAAGTAAAAGTACTAGTATGTGGAAGTTATCATAATTCTTCCAATAATAATGAAAGGTTACCCTCATATGGGATAACCTTTGTTAATAGTTTTGGAATAGATGGTTGTATTGAAGTTATTACATGTGAGGTTATATTCCTTAGGATTTCATTACCGTTGGAGGTTTTTCGTAAGTTGTTTAAACATAAACCATCATTATTTGTCTATGATTTTTCACCTTAATACATTCTTTTTACTTGACTACGATTAATAGATTGACCTGTTTTGCAATATATGATGAACGACATTTCTCTCACAATAACTTTTGCTTGTATATCATTTCCTACTTGAAATAAATAATGATATTCATTTAGAAGTACATCTAATTGTTGACTGCAAGCTATCGTTTTTTTGTCCGTTAATCCATAACATTGTCCAAGGTCAATCATTTCTTCCCGTTTCTGTTGAATCTGAAATAAAAAACTATCTTCTGTTACCGTATCACTATACACAATTACTGTCTCCTTCAACTGCAATATTATTCTATTACCGAAATATTAATTCCCTTGAGAATTATCGCAGGTATTGACGAAAAAGTAAATAGATTCGCAATAATAGACAAAGGTTCTAAAAAACATTGAAATTTCTACATTGTTCACATATATATTCGACAAAAATAGCTATTTTCGTCTTTTTCAACTCTATCAGCAAATACTATCATTACGAGGGATTAGATGTTTTTTAGAATCTTTTAGAAGAAATGGCATATAAGCTCATTTATTAAAAAGAAAAAAATGCCTTCATGATAAAAAGAACCAAGAATAAAATTACTCTTGGTAGTTGTTTGTATAATAATTTATGCTTCTATTTCATCTTTCTCGTAAATAGGAACCCATCCCGCTTCTGTAACAAATATTCTTACTGCAACCACTTTGCGGTCTTCAGATAATGTAAAGTAATGACGAACATTTTCTGGGACAGAGATTAAATCGCCAGGATTTAGATGTACTTCAAAGAAATTATCATCAGATCCTTGAATAATAAAAACACCATGGCCGCTTACAATAAACCGCACCTCATCATCTGTATGATGATGCTCTTGTTGGAAATTTTGTAATAATTGTTCTAAATTTGGTGTATGCTTTGCCAAAGAAATAATGTCATGAGCTTGATATCCTCTTCTTGCGGAAATATCAGCAATCTCTTCTTTAAATACAGCTAGTATTTCTTGTTTTTCTTCCTCGGAAAGAATGAATTTTTCTTGAAGATGTTCAGGCAGCTTTGTAATATTCCAGCTTTCATAAATTACGTCTTGATCTTGCAAGTATTTCACTACTTCCTCTTGGTTATCAATCACTCTGTTAGTACCTTGTATCTTAATCGTTGTCATAATTTAGTTCCTCCTATTTTACTATTTTCTAATTGCAGAATGGTAAGATGATATTGAAATAAAAATTCAGCAGCCTCTAGCAACTTCTTAGCTTCAAATCCATTTTTACCCCATACAGTAATACCATGATTTTGAATTAAAACTGCCCCTTTATCTTCGTGTACATATTGAGAAAACTCCCTAGCTAATTCAGGAATATCGGAGTGATTTCGAATAATAGGAATTTTCAAAACAGATTTTTCATCCCATAAATCAAATGCTTTTATTAGCTCTTGACCTTTGAACACCACCTCTTTCTCTGAAGAATACAACTCTGAAATAACATTATTGGCTACTGTATGTACATGCAGACTGCACCCAGCACCTGTTCTTTGATAAATTTCACAATGAAGCAATGTTTCAGCAGAAGGTTTTAAATCTGTTGCCTGTACTGATTCTCCATATTGATTCACTAATAAGAAATCTTCAGTAGTTCTTTTTCTTTTATCCTTCCCGCTTGCCGTTACTAGAAACTGGACTGGATTCTCCTGAACCTTAATAGCGAGATTTCCACTAGTACCCATGAACCAATCCCTTGCTGCTAATTCATCCTTTATATCAGCCAGTTCATTCCATCTTTCATCTTGGATGGTCATACCCTCACCTCCAATTCTTTTTCTAAAATATCTATACAATCGTTGAAGGTTTGGAATGGATAATAATGAAGTCCAAATTCTTTACATTTATCCGCGAGAAAATCCCTTGCCAAAATAATATCAGCGACTTTAGCAGCTTCTAAGTCTGTTATCGAGTCACCTATTACAATTTTTAATTGTTCCTCATTAGTAAGCTTTCGAATGATAGAAGTTTTACAGCATCCGCATCCATTGGAACAATACTCGTCACATGGATTTGGCCACTGAATTTGTATCTTATCACTGCTGAAATCGCCATGATTGCAATAAACATCTTGAAATGGTCCGAATGACTCTAGCATTGGATATACAAAGAAGTCAATTCCACCGCTTACAATATAAAAAGGAATTTGTTTTGAATCTGCATAATGCACAAAATCTTGAAAGCCATCCCTAATCGTTGCATTTTCTCTAACAAATTGAATAATTTTCTCCTTATTTGCAGAGGGCAATAAGGAAAACATTTTGCCAACACCCTCTTGAATCGTGATCGTTTGAGAAAGTACTTGGTCCTTAATTTGCTCCCAGCCAATAGGAGCAAAATGCTTCATAATGGAAATGATATTATCTGAATTTGTTATTGTCCCGTCGAAATCGCAAAAAATTACCGGCTGCTTCACTTCGCTGCCCCCCATAATGCAAGTGCTGTCTTTAACTCAGGAAATTGGGATGCTGCATCGTCTAACGGCTGATTTTGCATGACTGCATGGATAGCCTGCCTAAATGCTTTTGCACCGCCAATAGCACCCTTAGGATGTCCGTGAACTCCTCCACCTGCATTAATAACACTATCTATACCAAAATCTTTATAAAGAAGCGGCACCAGGCCAGGATGAATCCCTGCGGAAGGAACAGGGAAAGCTGGTTTTACAAAGCTTTCTTCTGTTAAAGCTTTACCTATCCCCAGTGCAGCGTTTTTTTCCAATGCTACACTTCCATATGGAGATGGAAAAAGCGAGAAATCCGCCCCAGCTAAACGGAGCAATTTACCTAATAGCAAGGAATGGGAAACACCGTATTCTTTTGATTGTGTTATCGCCCCACTAAAGGATGGATGTGCCATTAACGGCAAACTAATCTCATCATCTTCTCGTAATTCCTGTAAAACATCTAAGCCATAGGTGAAAACATTAAATAATAATACATCTGCACCTAATTCTTTGGCTCTTCTCGCTTTCTTAGTTAGCTCAAAAGTTCTGCCAGTTAAGTTAACTGCATATAGGGTTCGATGTCCCGTTTCTTGAAACACAGTATCCAAAACTCTTCGTCCCATTTCGATCCGCTTTTCAAAAGGTGCGGTTTCGTTATCAAATAAAATCTCATCATCTTTAACTAAATCAACACCACCAAGTGCTTGTAAGCGAAGCTGACTAGCTAAAAATGGGATATCCCTGCCGATTACACCTTTAAAAATACTCATAAGCAGTGGACGTTCAAATATATTAAGCTTTTCACGAATGCCTTGTATTCCAAAACGCGGGCCCGGAAAATACTTTGCAATATCACCTTCAAACTCTAAATCTACTAATCTTACTTTCCCATCTAACGAGAGTTTTCCAAAAACCGTCGTCAAAATAGCTGGTATATCCGCACTAAAGTTTGCCGATGGATATGCGATTTTTATGATAGCTTTCGCTTCTTTTTCAGAAACCGTGTTAACCTCTTCCACAGATATGACTCTGCCTTTGTGCTTTATTAACTGTTCCTGTTCAAGGATCGGCAAATTTGTCCATGATCCAATGGTTAATCCTAATGCAATATCTTCCGCCTTTTTATCAAAAGTGTTCGGTTCTCCGTATATGGAGTAGTATGCGATTACTTCACTCAAGTTATTTTCCCTCCACATTAAAAATTGAAAAAACCTCTTCAAAAGAAGAGGTTTTACAGGAAAACTTCTTCTTATCTCTCAGCCTATAGCTGCAAGAATTAGCACCGTGTCTAAAACTATTAGATCGGTTGCCGGGCTTCAAAGGGCTTGTCCCTCCACCTGCTCTTGATAAGAATCAATTTATTTTTTGTTTTATATTGATGAATTACTTTTCACTTCAAATTATTATGAATTATGCCACCACTTTTTGGCCTTGTCAATTAAAAAATATTTAATTTTTCTATACGATTTACTGCTTCTATCAATCTTGATTCGGTCGTTAAAAGACCTACTCTTACGTAACCTTCCCCATATTCTCCAAAACCGATACCAGGTGCAACTGCAACATGGGCCTTCTCCAATAACAAATCCGAAAATTCAATCGAAGAATATCCTTCAGGAACCTTTAACCATGCAAAAAAAGATCCCTTTGGTGCTTTAACGTCCCATCCAATGTTTTGCAGCCTATCAATAAAAGCATTTCTCCGGCTCTCATACATCGTAGTTAATTTATCGACGCATTCTTGTGATTCTAATAACGCAGTAGCAGCAGCTTCTTGAATTGCTCCAAATAAGCTGACATACAAATGATCTTGCAATAAATTGATTGCTTCGATCACACTAGCGTTTCCTACAGCAAAGCCTACTCGCCAACCTGCCATATTATACGTTTTGGATAATGTATAAATTTCTATTCCCGTATTTTTTGCTCCTTCGGCTTGCAAGAAGCTCACAGGCTTTTTACCATCAAATCCTATTGCACCATAAGCAAAATCGTGAACCACACAAATATTATGCTCTTCCGCAAATTGAACAGTTTCATCAAAGAAAGACAAATCAGCACATACACCTGTTGGGTTATTTGGATAGTTTAAAAACATCAATTTTCCCGAATCAGCTACTTCTTTTGGAATCGAATTAAATTTTGGCAAGAAATGATTTTCCGCAAGCAAAGGCATATTATACATGGCGGCTTGAGCTAACGCTACCCCAGACATATAATCTGGATAACCAGGGTCCGGTACAAGAACAGTATCACCGGGATTCAGCAAGCATTGGGAAATCTCTACAAGACCTGCTTTTCCGCCAAATAAAACTGCCACTTCAGTTTCCGCATCAATTGTTACCCCGTATTCACGTTTGTAGAATGTTGCTACCGCTTCTTTTAAATAACTATATCCTCTAAAAGGGGAATATTTATGATTATTAGGATTTGAAGCTGCCTCCTGTAATCGCTGAACAATAAGGTCCGGTGTAGGCTGATCCGGATTTCCCTGCCCAAGATTTATCACATCATGCCCCTTCGCTTTCTCCTTCTCCACCTTTGAAACTAAGGAGGCAAAAAATTGCTTTGGTAAGTGGGTCAGAATATCGGATGTCGGAAACGTTTTCATAGAATCACCCTTTTAATATATATTTATCAAGTTTTGAACAGTAATTGTATTGAATATTTAATTGCTTTTAAATTTTTCTTTCAAAATCTAATTACAAATGTTATAACGAAAACAAGACGATGTAAAGGAATTTTTCGAGGAGTGGTATTGATGAAGTGGAAGATTGCCTGCATTCAAATGGATATTGAGTATGGCTGCCCAGATAAAAATTACACAACAGTTAGAAAATGGATTCAAAAAGCTGCAGAGGAAAAATGTGATATTGCCGTACTGCCCGAACTATGGACTACTGGATATGATTTAACTCGATTATCCGAAATTGGCGATGAAAATGCAGCAGAATCTTTGAGTTTTCTGCAAAATGCAGCGAAGGAATATAAAATACACCTAATTGGAGGATCCGTTGCGAAAAAAACAGACGATGGAATCTTCAATACGATGCTAATTGTGGATCGTAATGGACAATTGGTTAAAGAATACGATAAGCTGCATCTTTTTAAATTGATGGATGAGCACCTGTATCTTCAAGGTGGGAAAGGAGACGGATTATTCGAACTGGAAAATGAAACATTTGGCACAGTTATTTGCTACGATATTCGTTTTCCGGAGTGGATTCGCAAGCATGCGTTAAATGGAGCAAAGGCGATCTTCGTTTCAGCCGAATGGCCAAATCCTAGGTTACATCACTGGAAAAGCTTATTGATAGCTAGAGCTATTGAAAATCAATGCTACGTTATTGCCTGCAATCGTGTTGGCAGTGACCCTAAGAACCATTTTTTTGGACATTCGCTTATTATCGATCCATGGGGGGAAATCATTTCAGAAGGAACAGAAAACGAAGATCTAGTCATGGGAGAAATTGATATAGAAACCGTTTCAAAAGTCCGGAACACAATCCCTGTTTTTACTGATAGATTGCCAGAATTCTATTAAATTTATTTTTTTTATTGACAAATAGAATTTCATGTTTGTAAAATAGCTTTAATTGAATATTTGATTATTACCTAATTTTCTCTTATCAAGAGCAGGCTGAGGGATTTGGCCCTATGAAGCCCAGCAACCGACCGTAATACCGTTGTAAAACGGGGCGCTATGTTTTTGCGCCGGGATTTTCCCACGAAGGCACGGTGCTAATTCCAACAGAAGAATTTCCTTCTGGCAGATAAGAGGTGCGAAGATGACTTCAAGCCTCTTTCTATGTGGAAAGAGGCTTTTCTTATTGTTGAAAAGCCTCCTAAACAGAAAATTTCTAAATAGCATTAATGCTTTTATCAGGAGGAGGAATTAAAATGGCAATAGCAAAGGAAAATACATACACGCCATTAACGGTGGAATCAGTGATTGATTTAGCTATCCATTTACAATTATTCAATAATAAAGAAAACTTGATTTGTAAAGAAATAGGTGATGGAAATTTAAATCTAGTTTTTCATATTTTTGATAATGAAAGTCAAAAAGGAATTATCGTAAAACAAGCACTGCCATATGCTAAAGTTGTAGGTGAAAGCTGGCCACTAACCATCCATCGCTCAGAGATCGAGGCCAATGCCTTAAAAATTCATGGTGAATTTGTGCCGCATCTTGTACCAAAGGTTTATCATACGGACAAAGCTTTAGCGATTACTGTTATGGAAGATCTATCTCATTTAACAATCGTACGTACTGGCTTACTAGATGGACAAAATTATCCACTTCTTTCTTCGCATGTCGGTGAATATTTAGCAAAGACATTGTTCTATACATCAGACTATGCTCTTCACCCATTCAAGAAGAAGGACTTGGTGACACAATTTTCCAACCCAGAGTTGCGTAAAATTACTGAAGACTTAGTCTTTACAGATCCATTTTTCGATATAGATACAAATGATTATGAAGAAGAACTTAAGGAGTCCGTCCATGAGATTTGGAAAGATTCATCGTTAAAATTCGAGGTTGCCAAGTTAAAGAAACAATTTTTAACTGAAACGGAGGCACTTCTACATGGAGATTTACATACAGGCAGCATTTTTGCCAGCAAAAAAGAAACAAAGGTCATTGATCCTGAGTTTGCTTTTTATGGCCCATTCGGCTTCGATGTAGGACAATTCTTAGCGAATTTAATTTTTCAAGTTATCATAAGAAAAGGTGAGCAAAGAGAAATAATTCTTGATCATATTGAAAAAACATGGGAGACATTTCAATCTATTTTTATCAGTTCATGGCAGAAGGATTGCCTTGAACCATTTGCAGAAGTTGATAGCTACTTGCCTTATATCCTTGAAAAAATATTCACTGATTCCATCGGTTTTGCAGGATGTGAATTAATTCGCAGAACAATTGGACTTTCACATGTTAAGGATTTAGATGAAATTACGGAGAAAGATGTACGAATTGCCGCCAAAAAGAAAGCATTGAAACTGGGCAGTGTATGTATTCATAATCGTAATTCGATAAATAGCATCCAGGATTTTATTCCACTTATAAAACATAACATCAAAGAAATATAACACAAAAGGAGTATATACATGGTTCACACATTACGGATTCCCATTTCTGTAGAATGGAAAGAAGATCATATTAAGCTTCTAAATCAACAGAATCTTCCCCATCAAACAGATTATATTGACTTATTAACAATTGAAGATGTGTATGATGCAATCGTTACGCTTAAAGTTCGTGGTGCGCCAGCCATCGGAATTGTGGCGGCATATGGACTTGCGATGTCTGCTCAAAAATATGACACTGCAACAATAGAACAATTTAAATTGAAGGTCGAAACAGAAAAAAAATATTTAGCTAGCTCAAGACCTACTGCAGTCAATCTATTTTGGGCACTTAATCGTATGAATAAATCGCTAGAAAATGTTCGCTCCATAAATGAAGCAAAAACAACGCTTCTTCATGAGGCTTTTCAAATTCAAGCAGAGGATGAGGAAATGTGCAGACAAATTGGTGAGAACGCCTTAACTTTGCTAAATCCTGGTGATTCAGTTATGACCATTTGCAATGCCGGTTCTATTGCTACTGCAAAATACGGAACAGCACTTGCTCCCTTTCACCTTGCAAGGGAAAAAGGAAAACAATTTCATGTATACATTTGTGAAACCCGACCTGTTTTACAAGGTGCAAGATTAACTGCCTGGGAATTACAGCAATCTGGTGTGGAAACTACCTTAATTACTGATAATATGGCAGCACATACAATGAAATCAAAAGATATAAAAGCAGTAATTGTTGGAGCAGATCGAATAGCTGCTAATGGGGACACAGCTAATAAAATTGGAACGTTCGGGCTTGCACTTATAGCAAAAGCACTTGACATACCATTCTATATTGCGGCACCTTCATCAAGTTTTGATTTATCCATTAACACTGGTGATGAAATTACGATTGAGGAACGACACGCAAACGAAGTCCTTCAAATAGCCAATACGACCATTGCTCCGGAAAATACAAATGTGTTTAATCCAGCATTTGATGTTACTCCGAATCATTTAATATCTGCGATTATTACGGAAAAAGGGATACTTTATCCTGATTATACTGAACAAATCCGCAAAAATATCGTATAAAATAGAAACTAGCCTACCGCTAGTTTCTTTTAATTGGGATATATAGATGAAATTTGGTGCCAACTCCAACTTTACTTTCAACCTCTACTTTCCCTTTATGTTCTTTGATAATTTTATAGCTCACCATTAATCCTAATCCTGTCCCGCGATCCTTCGTTGTATAAAAAGGTTCCCCTAGTCGTTTTATCTTCTTTTCGGGTATTCCTTCGCCTTCATCTTCGATAACTATATGTATATACTGATTTGGCTTGTTATCAATCTTTATCGTAACAAATCCACCTGAAGGCATTACTTCAATGGCATTTTTGATGATATTAATGAAAACCTGCTTCATTTGATTGGGCTCACAAAATACCTCTGGAAGTTCTTCTTCATATTCGTTCTTAAATTGAATATTATTCATTAATGCCTGACCATTCAATAGCTCCAATGTATCATTCATTATCATTCTCATATCATGGTATCTAAATTGGATAGCTTGCGGCTTGGCAAGGATTAAAAACTCCGTTATGGTAGATTCAATTCTCCTTAACTCAGACATAATGACCTTAAAATACATGGAATGATCTTCCTTCATACTCATTTCCAGTAACTGAATAAATCCTTTTAGAGCAGTCATTGGGTTTCGTATTTCATGGGCAATACCAGCGGCTAATTCGCCTACTACACTTAGTGTATCCGATTTTTGTAATTGCTCCTGCAACCCTATTTTTTCGGTGACATTTCTAATGACAGTTAAGCTTAAGTTAGAGGTAACATTTCCTTTAGAGCTAAATTCGAAATACATGTTACCATTTCTAGTCGGAATAGTTACCATAGAATCCGCAGTTCCTTGTCTTTCTAACTCTGCGATATGTGCCTCAATTTCAACTTTAATCCTCGGATTAATAATTTCCCAAATATCTTTTCCAATAATATCTTCTCTTTTAGAATTTAGAATATCTGCAGCTACAGGATTTACATCCACGATTTTCTTTTGTAGATTCCATAGAATCATCCCATCAAATGCCTCTTCAAAAAGACTTCTATATAGCTTATCACTTTTCTTTAAATCGAAGTTTTTTTCATTATCAAATGCTAATTGACTCTCCTTTATTAGCTCATCACTAATATCCATTCACACTCTCTCCTAATTATTCGTCTATACATGAAATTTCTATATTTACATGCTAAAATTCCCAAAAAACATTTATTATAGTTTGTTATATCCAATACTTTCGGTACCTTACCAAAAATTCCTGCGTATTTAACCATTTTTTTAAAATAATATCAGACATTGAGGTTTTTGCGGACATTCGTTAAAATAAATTGATTGGGCTGTTTTTGTATAAATTGTTGCTTTTCGCTCTTTGAGCAAAATACTAAAAAACGAAAGTTCCGGTGCATCTTTTCTTAAATAACATCTATTTTAAAATAAGCTGGGAAATTTATGAGGTTTTGATTAAAATAAACGCCAAAGTATAAGAAAAGAGCAATTGATCACAAACAATTATTTTATTTACCATTAAACAATCGCCCACCGAATAGGAAAGTAGAGGAAGATTAAAAAAAGATGAACATTATTGTTAGTACATTAAACGCAAAATATATCCATACTAATTTAGCGATTCGCTATCTAAAAGCATATGCAGAACCTGAATTCAATGTAAAAATAACTGAGTATACTATTAAAGATCCTATAATGAATATTGTATCAGATTTATTTTCAAAAAAACCAGATATATTAGGATTCAGCTGCTATATTTGGAATATAGAAGAAACGATACAAGTTATTAAAGTGATCAAAAAAATTATGCCACAGTTAAAAATTGTGCTTGGCGGTCCGGAAGTAACCTATGATTTTACCTACTGGTTAAAACGATTGCCCGAGGTTGATTATATAGTAGTAGGCGAAGGGGAAGAAACATTTAAACAACTACTGAAAGCACTTGATGGACAAATGAGTATAGAAAATGTCCAAGGCATTTCCTTTATGAAAGATGAAAAAATAGTCATAAATCCAGCTCCAAGTAAAATTGACTTAAAACAACTCCCATCCCCATTTCGCTTTGATGAAGATTTATCACATCTTTCTAAACGCGTTATATATGTAGAAACTAGCCGTGGTTGTCCATTTAACTGTCAGTTTTGTCTATCTTCCATTGAAGTGGGAGTCCGTTATTTTAACAGAGATAGAATTAAAGATGACATTCGTTTCTTAATGGATCACGGTGCAAAGACCATTAAATTTGTCGACCGAACTTTTAATATTAGCCGCAGCTATGCTATGGAGATGTTCCAATTCTTAATTGATGAGCATAAACCAGGTACTGTTTTTCAGTTTGAAATCACTGGTGATATTATGAGGCCAGAGGTTATTAGCTTTTTGAATGAAAATGCTCCAGAAGGTTTATTCCGATTTGAAATTGGAGTTCAATCAACAAATGACCTTACTAATGATCTAGTAAAGAGGAGACAGAATTTTGAAAAACTAACTAGAACCGTTACGATGGTGAAGGAAGGCAAAAAGATTGACCAGCATCTTGATCTTATAGCCGGTTTACCAGAAGAAGATTATCAATCCTTTCGAAAAACATTTAATGATGTCTTTGCATTACGACCAGAAGAATTACAGCTTGGATTTTTAAAAATGTTAAGAGGTACTGGGGTAAGAATTAGAGCAAAGGAACATGGCTATGTCTATATGGATCATGCTCCATATGAAATTCTCGAAAATAATGTCTTATCATTTGAAGATGTAGTCAAAATAAAGCAAGTAGAAGATGTATTAGAAAAATATTGGAATGATCACCGAATGGATGAAACAATTGAGTATTTGGTGACCCAAATATTTGAAACACCATTTGATTTTTTTCAAGAGTTTGGGACTTTTTGGGAGGAACAAGGCTGGGGCCGTATTGGACATCAATTAGAGGATTTATTTAAAAGGTTAAGTCAATTTCTAAAGAGTATTCATGCGTCCGAGTTTGAATTAGTGCAAGGACTGATGAAATACGATTACTTAAAACAACATCGTTATAAGCCTAGAAAGTCATGGTGGGAACAAAAAATAGGCAAAGAGGAAAGTACACAAGTTTATAATTATATAAAAAACCATCCAGAACATTTAGGAGATTCATTTCAAGCTTTGTCACTTTCTGAAAAAGACCTATTGAAGCATACCATTATTGAAGAAGTTCCATTTGAAAGTAGTTCATTTTTACATTCAAAAATACTGGAAGCAAATCCTTCATATATACTTATTTACTTTGATCCTTTTTCAGGTAAGTCAACAATTTTCCCGGTAAAGAAACAATAATGCCATTTATTTGGCACTATTGTTTCTTTTTTCATTGTCTTTCTTTCTATCCTTGTTTTTGGTAGCTTGACTCAGTTCAAAGAATTTCACAGCATTGATATCTCCAACTTCAGAACCAAGCTCCTCATTTGTCATAATTTCCTGTTCCCTTTTATCCATTGTTTTTTCCTTTCCTACCTTGCTTAGAATTCCGATTTCCATGTTTCGCTGTTTCTTCGCCACTTGAATATTCTGTAGCAAATTCAGACTCAGCTAGGTTTTTTTTTGGTGTTTTATTATTTTTTTCAGCTGCGTTTGCCTCAGCTTTTCTTTTTACCATAATCAAATCCTCTTCTCTTTTGTATTGTAATACTCATTGTTATGTTTTCCAAAAGCAGTGAATTTAATTAAAAGAAGACTTTGTAATTATTATTTCATTCAACAATTTTCCACTTATGTTTCTCATTTTTTATTTCATACTATTACTACACAGCAACACCATTTATATTTTTGAAGGGAGAAAGGATTTATGACAAGAAGCAGTAATAAATTATTAGTTCCAGGTGTCGAACAATATTTAGACCAGATAAAATACGAAATTGCACAGGAATTTGGTGTTAATCTTGGATCTGACACCGTTTCGAGATCAAATGGCTCTGTAGGAGGAGAAATAACAAAGCGCTTAGTAAAACAAGCACAATCAGAACTATCTGGTTTTAATAAATAAAAAAACGGAAAGGGAATTAAAATTATTTCCCTTTCCTTTCATTTTTGCTTTTAATATGATTGCTATGGCCATGGTTATGGTTATGGTTATGGTTATGGTTATGGTTATGGTTATGGTTTTTATCCTCATGTTTGAACTTAAAATGTTTATTCGAATGATGAGTCCGATGATGGTTTTCTTTAATAGCTTTAATTTTTTTATTCTTTTTATAATGTTTTTTCTTTTCGATTTGATTCTGATGACTATATTTTTTCTTTGGTAATATCTTCGTTTTATTTTGTGTTTCTTTTATTTTTTGTTTTTTTTCAGCTTTAACATTCGTGATGTTCAAATTTTGTGAAGGATTTACATGTTGTAATTCGTTGTTCATGGAGCTTTTGCTCTTAACATTTTTTTTGTTTTTTTTCTTCATCATATATTGACCAGTCGATACACCGCTTTTTAAAGCATCTTTTCTCTCATTCATCGATGCATTGACAACTTGTAGACTTGCATGAAAGCTTTCTGCTACAGGAGCCAAATCCTGAACTTTTCTCTCTAATTTCATCTTATTCTTTGCTTCGTGATCATTTTTCAGAACAGATGCAATGACGACTTTTGAGTCATCAGTTATGTAGCCAAGCGATTTACTTTGGAGTAGAACTTTTTTAGCCACATCTTCAAAGTTCTGTCTACCTTCTACATTTATTTTCGATAATACTCTTTTTCCATCTCGGTTAAGTGCATGTGCATCAATTACTTGCAAATATTTATTTAATACAAGTTCAACACTAGGGTTCGCATCAATGGATACATACGCATATGCCCTATTTTGATTTAGCACGTTAAAAAATATTAAACAAATAATAAATATACCTACAGCTGCAAGACTACCGATTTTAGCGGGAATAAAAGCCCGTGGGAAATGAAGTTTTTTTATATAAGGGTCAAAGGCAATCTCCTGCCCAATATTAAAGTCGTCATGAGGCTTCATGCCTTTTACAAACTCTCCATCTGGAGTTAGCATGACAAAATATTTTTTCTTAATTTCGAGTATAACTCCTTTTCTCATCCCACTAACCTTCCTTTTATATACTCCTTCAAATAAAGAAAGTCACCCGTTAATATTAATACAATTGCGATAATATATTTACGGTTTCGTTCGAGCGTCTTCCGACTTACATTTACTCTTTTTTCAAGTAATTTCATTGGCAGCTTTTTATTTTGTGTTAATTGTTCTAAAAGCTCATGATCATCTACAATTTCATTCGCTGCCATGAAAGCATTGATTCTTGCATCTTCATGTTTAGGGGAATGTTTGATTAAATCTTTAAAAGAAAGCTTATACATTTTCAACGATTCTTCGAAGCGAATAATTTCTTCTTTTCTTTTTTCTTCATCCCGTTTAATATGAAAATCCTCAATGGATAAGTTGTTTTCTATTGATTGCAAATTACCGTTTGTATCGTTATCATTGATGCCTAATTGTGTATTGTATTCCTTATATTTAGAATTACTCCGAATATAATCAATAACTTTCCGTTTTATAATAACTTCTGCAAATGCAAGCAAGGATGAACCTCTATTTTGGTCATATTTCATAATAGCTTCATGAAATGCTATAAGACCAATGCTAAACTCATCATCACTATCATCTATATAGTGTTTGCAAACGGTAGAAACCGTTTTCTTTATAAAAGGCTTATACTTCGAAAGCAATTCACATAAGGCTGCTTCATCACCGTTTTGAATAGATACTACTATTTCTTCCAGTGACATATTTTTTTCTTTTGATAGCAGATTCAGCATTGATTTCACCCCATCCTACTATTATAGCATGGATAGGAAATTAGATTCTTTTTCTATGTAATTACAAAATTATTTCAATCAATATAAATGTACGACAAAGGTTACTTATTTGTGAGGGTGGAGATAAAATAAAAAACTGCTGATCCCAGCAGTTTTTACATATCTTGACTTATTTCTATCGTATTTTTTTTCGCAGTTATATATCCTGTTAAAACAATCATTATTACTACAACCCAGAATACTATTTTCCAAGTTAAAGATTCTGGAAAATGAGAATCCACAATTCCTATCTTTTCGTTAGCCAAAGTTAGGATAGTGAGTTTTACCCCAACCCAACCTACAATAAGGAATGCGGCTGTCTCTAGTCCTGGATACTGGCGCATGAGTTTTACAACAGCATTTGCAGCAAACCTAATAATAACGAGTCCTACTATCCCTCCAAGCAACATCACCGTAAATTGACCTCCATCGATTCCGCCAATATGAAACCATCCTGTAGGTTTTAAAGTGATGGCGAGTGCAACAGATGCAAGCATTGAATCAATTGCAAAAGCGATATCGGCTATTTCGACCTTTAAGACTGTCATCCAAAAGGAAGATAGACTTGCCTTAGGTTTCTTATTATCCTTTGCTATTCCCTTTTTACTTTTATAAAGGTGATGGCCAGAAATATAAAATAAATATAGAGCACCAACTGCTTGTATTTGCCAGGCATCTACTAAGAAGGATATTATGAATAGGGCTAGAAAGCGAAACAGAAACGCACCCAATAAACCATAAAAAAGTGCTTTCTTTTGCTTTACCTTTGGTAAATGTTTAACCATCACTGCCATTACAATTGCATTATCGGCCGCTAAAATCCCCTCTAAACCTACTAAAACAAGTAATACCCAACCATACTCCAACAGCAATGAAATGTCCATATGAATGATTGCCTCCTATTTTTCACTATTAAAACAATAATCCTATAAAGGACGCAAAAAAGACCTCTGCCCTTTATAGGCAAAGGTCTTGCTAGACATATGTAAAATGCCAACAAAGCCGATGAATTTCTTCATGTAATGACGACTTTGATTAGATGTATTCACATCCAAAGCTACTCCCCTTTGACATTGTCAAAGTAATATTATTTTTTCTTATTATAATGCATGAAAAATAGTTTAGCAATAAATAACTTCACCTTTATTTAAATTAATGGTTAGGTGGTAGATTTATACGTTTTATTCAAAATCAAACGAATGATATGCCCAATAAGCAACCCTGGTATTAAAAAAATAATAGGCAGAAAAATAGGTCCGATTAACGTATTATGGATTTTAATCAGTGGTGAATACATGAGGCCAACTGTTACAAAATATGCTCCAAATGCGAAAGGAAGATAACTATATTTTTTAACCCTATCTTGTGATAGTTTATACGCATCCCACATTGCATACATATATAAACATGGATAGAACATGAGCCACTGATAATTTATTTTTTCACTAGCTAAAACAGTTTGCCCTAAGAAACTAAGCATAATACCCTCGTTAAAATTACTTTTTACATTAATAAGAAACTCTAAAAAAATGAACAATATTCCTTTAACTATTGACCCAGATAACAGTTGCGCAAAACCTGGTAATGCAATACTCCATAAAATAGCTTCTAGTGGCTCCACTTTCTTCATTTTTTAACCTTTAAATGTCTTTGTTTGGTCAACATCTAGCGGATAGGAATCCTCGTCCATTTCATTAAGTTCATTGTCAACGATACCTTCGGGTCCATTTAAATAAGTAAGCCAAAATTCGGCCACATCAAATGAAGATTTCTCTTTTGAGCTCATAAGATTCTCCTTTCGTAGTCATAAAAGAAGTCATCCATAATTTTCCCTACGTTACCGTATTTTATGCAATTGTAAAAAGAAAAAACAGGTATTGTTTTGTATACCTGTTTTTCTTCGTAATTATTCCATTGGGTTGCTAAGTTTAATATCTGGATGTTTATCTTGAAACCACCGTAATGCAAAATCATTTTCGAACAAGAATACTGGTTTATCAAAGCGATCCTTTACTAAAAGACTACGGGAACTTGAAAGAGATTCATCTACTTGGGATTCATCAATCCAACGTGGAATTTTAGATCCAATATGTTCCATAATTACTTCAGAATTATATTCATTCTTCATCCTATGTTCAAAAACTTCAAACTGTAATTGTCCAACTGCCCCTAAAATATAATCTTCCATTCTGTAGGTTTTATACAACTGTATAGCTCCTTCTTGAACAAGCTGAAGAACACCTTTATGGAAATGTTTTTGCTTCAACACATTTTTGGCAGATACCCTTACAAACAATTCCGGAGTAAATTGTGGCAATTTTTCATATTGAAGCTTATTCTTTCCAGAAGATAAAGTATCACCAATTTGATACGTACCAGTATCATAAATTCCAATGATATCTCCACTTACCGCATTATTGACCGTGCTACGATCATCCGCCAAAAATTGAGTGGATTGAGAAAGTTTGATGGATTTACCTGTTCTTGATAAAGTAACATTCATCCCCCTTTCAAATTCACCCGAACAAATGCGCAAAAAAGCGATCCGATCACGATGGGCGGGGTTCATGTTTGCCTGGATTTTAAAAATAAATCCGGAAAATTCTTCAGAAGTCGGTTCAATAAGACCTTCATTAGAACTACGCGACTGTGGTGAAGGTGCAAATTGCAAATATGTCTCTAAAAATGTTTGCACCCCAAAATTCGTAAGTGCACTACCGAAGAACACAGGTGTTAATGTACCGTCTGCGATTTTCTCACGAGAAAATTCATTTCCTGCCTCATTTAATAACAATATTTCTTCCAATGCTTGTTCGTATAGTCCGGATTGTTTCAGCTTAGATGTGGCATTACTAATTTCACCATCTTCATTAAGTGAGATAAATCTTTCATTATCATCCACCCGAAATTGCTCGATCCGATTATAATATCGATCATATATCCCAAGAAATTCTTTACCCATACCAATCGGCCAATTCATCGGGTATGACTCAATCCCTAATACTTCCTCAAGCTCAGCTAGAAGCTCGAGCGGACTTTTCCCTTGGCGGTCCAGTTTATTGATAAAAGTAAAGATTGGTATCCCTCTCATTCGGCAAACCTTAAACAGCTTAATCGTTTGATCCTCAATCCCTTTTGCAGAATCAATAATCATAACAGCACTGTCTACCGCCATTAATGTTCGATAAGTATCTTCACTAAAATCTTGGTGCCCAGGAGTATCTAATATATTTACACGGTTTCCGTTGTATTCAAATTGCATAACGGATGATGTAACGGAAATACCTCTTTGCTTTTCGATTTCCATCCAGTCAGATGTGGCAAATTTTCCTGATTTCTTCCCTTTTACTGTTCCAGCAGCACGTATAGCACCACCAAATAAAAGCAATTGCTCTGTTAAGGTTGTTTTTCCGGCATCTGGATGTGAAATAATTGCAAAGGTTCTTCTCGATAAAACCTCTTCTTTAAAAGTCATGATGTAATTTCCTTTCGTTCCTATAATCATTTATTCTTTGCTTAATAGTGTATACAGTCAAACCGCCATATACGTACAAGTTCACTAAAATTAATTGTTCAGAGTAATACTCGTACACATGTACGCATAATGCTAAAATCAACAATAATCACTTAAATTGCTTAATATAAATTTATCTGCAACATCACCAATTATCGGTTATTACATTTCTCTTGTCCACCCATATATTTTTAATGCTAGTTCCAATGCTACTTGTTCACCGCCAACCTTCTCTTTTAGGCTCTCAGACCATTGTGTTACAAGCATATCCTTACTATCGTCATATGTAAAATACGTTGACCATTCTATAACGGGAACAGCAACAACAAAATAATCATCCTTTTTATTTTCATAAATATAAAGATCTTCCTGCTTATTTAAAATTGCCGTCTTCCTGATTTTCATTTTGTGTACCTCCTAAAAGCTAGTGAATGGAAACGATGCTTATTTTAATTCATTTATTATATTTTCTGGCAGTTTTTCTGCTACTCTACCCTTTCTTCCTGTTGTTGTGTCTGCCTGCAGCAATGAGTTTAGAACGGCCTCCTCTGTTGCCTCTGCAACTGCTTGAAAAAGCAAATTCATAATTGGATGATCTTCTCTTAATATACTTATGTTTTCCTTACCGTTCTTTTGTTCATGTGAGATTGTTGTTGCATTAGAAAAAGCAATCACAACATCCCCGCTGCCATGATGAATATTACTTCCAATTCTGCCAAGCCCAATTGGACATCTTTTTGCTAATCGTTTCAGTTGTCGATCAGACAGCGGGGCGTCTGTCGCAAGGATCATCATAATCGATCCGTCCGGTCGCTCACCTTTATCTTCCTGTTTGATTATATCAAAATAAAATTCATCTTTCTTACCAAAATTACTTTGAACAAGAATTCCAACTGTAAATGTTTCATTTTCTGTAAATGGAATAATTCGAGATGCACAACCAATACCGCCCTTATATCCAAAACACATCGTTCCTGTACCAGCACCGACTGCACCTTCTTCAGCTTTGTCTTGTGATGCCGCTTTAATTGCTTCAATAGCATGCTCAGGTGTAACAGACAATAGACGTGCTGTATTCAAATAACTATCATTACATTCTCCAACTACAATATTAATGGAACTAGTGGTATCTCCAATTTCCGGATTTTCTTGTAGCATATATTGTAAGGATCCTTGCAATACATTCCCTACACAAAATGTATTAGTTAGTAAAATTGGAGATTCTAGAAGTCCTAGTTCATCAATTTGAACAAGGCCAGCTGTCTTCCCAAAGCCATTGATTACAAAACTTGCTGCCATCACTTTTTCCTTAAATGGATTTCCACTGTGCGGAAGTATTGCAGTTACACCTGTTCGTATACAGTCTTCAGCATTTACATTTTCCTTTAAAGTAACATGTCCAACATGAACACCTTTTACATCCGTAATGCAATTCTTTTCACCCGTTAATAACGATCCGATTTTGATTCCAGCAACACTAGCTTTCATACTATTCTCCTTCTAGGACTACTCCCTGCATCCAAAGAATGCAGGGAAAACATATTATTATAAACAAATAGTTATAATATCGTCCTTCATTAATATTTGACTAGGTTTACATGATTCTTGATTAATTAATACCGATTGATCTTTTATTTTTTGAACAATTTGCGAACGACTCCAATCTGGAATACGTTCTGCCAATGTTTTATCAATTCTATGCCTATTTCCAATAATATGTTGGATAATAATCGAAACAGTACAGTTGCCTTGTTCCATAAATTTATTCCATTCAATATTCATTTCATCAATAATCGGCAGATGACTTTCTTCTTTTGTTTCGAATACTTTTACATGATCTGTAAAAGCTTTATATATTCTAAGTTTCCGGTTCCATGTATGATTTTTTTCGCACTTATAAATAGCATAGCGATAGATATTCTTCCCATTTGCATTATGTCTTCGAATAAGTGTGTCTTTATATGGAACTGTTTTTCCACAATTTTTGCAATGCTTGTAGATTATTTCTTCTGCTTCATCATGAGCAATATTCCAATACATTTGAATTTCTTGCATTTTCCTTCACCTCAAATAAGATAAAGGAACGCAACATTATTTGGATAAATTTAGTATGAAGTTTTGCAAATATAAAAAAGAGATTCCCAAAAGAGAACCTCTGTACACTTCGATACTACAGATTTGTTCCGTTCCTTTGTAATGGGATAAATAGACAGACCTCTCCCCAGGAGAAAAACAGTGTTTTCCAGTGAAGTCATATCCAGTTATTGGGTCCATTACAAAGTAGATGTTGGCATAAAGTCGAATCTTTCCTTTCTATCCAAATAAACTTAACAATATTTTACCATACTGTAAAAGTTTCATCTATATCTATTTTAATAATTCTGAATAAGCGCTATAAAGTAAAGCTTCCTTAGAGTCAACATTATTATCCTCAATCCATGTCTTCAATTGTTGTATTTCTATTTCTCTTTCAGAAGAAGATCTATTCGAAAACCGATACAAATCCAAAATATTAATTATGTTGGCAATCGTAAAATTCTCAATGACCCATTTTTTATCATAGGATGAGGATAAATCTGTTAACGCTTTATGAATGCATTGTGCCAATTGATTCTTTTCATTACTTATATGATTCCAACGTGCATGCACAGGTATGAACTTTATTTGGTAGTAAGACGGCTCTTCAATTAATCCATCCACTTCCTTAATACAGATTCCTCTAACTAAAAAATCATTTCGTATCTCCATTCTTTCCTTGTCGAACTGATCTGACAACATCTTAAGTGTAATCATTTCAACTGAAAGCATTTGTTATTGGGGATGAGAAAATGGTTGAAATGAAGCATATTTTAGAAAAATGTGAGTCAATGCTTGATAAGAATCAATTACCATTCGCCCATAGGCTCTGAAACTAAACGCAAACGTTTTTTAGTATAGCTATCCATAGTATTAAATTTTATCATTTCTTAAGCAATAAAAAGAGGTGTCCTTATGAGTAAACATCTAGGACACCAATATTTAAAATCATTATGTCAGATAACCATTTCAGATTGAACATATGCAAATAATAATTTTTCTGTATTTGCAATTGAGGTTTCGTGTGTTCTTTCAAATGCATGTGAAGATTCGATTCCAGGACCTACTAATCCATGAACGATGTCAAATCCTGCCCTGATGGCAGCGGAAGCATCTGATCCATAGAAAGGATAGATATCAACTTTGTAATCAATTTCATTTGCTTTAGCTAAATTGACTAAATGCTTTCTCAAACCATAATGATAAGGACCGCTTGAATCTTTCGCACAAATCGATACCGTATACTCATCGGATGCTTGACCATCACCTAGCGCTCCCATATCCACCGCTAGATATTCGACTGTTTCCGGAGTGATATTTGAGTTTCCGCCATAACCAATTTCTTCATTATTAGAAATAAGGAAATGGGTTGTATAAGGAAGCTCCAAATTATTTTCCTGAATATATTTGATTAACCTTAATAAAATAGCAGTACTTGCTTTATCATCTAAATGTCTTGACTTTATATAGCCGCTCTCTGTTATTTCAACCCGTGGATTAAAGGATACAAAGTCCCCTTCTTCAATACCTAGTGCACGTACCTCTTCCGCATTTTTCACTTTTTCATCGATTCGAACTTCAATATTTTCCTCATTTCTTTCCGCTTTTCCTGCATCCTTATAGACGTGAACAGATTGTTGATGCATCAAAATGGTACCAGTATAGATATCTCCTGCAGAGGTCTCAATTTCACAATATTCTCCTTCCACAGAGTTCCAACGGAAGCCGCCAATCATCGTGAGTTTTAAACGCCCGTTTGCTTTTACTTCCTTTACCATTGCACCAAGCGTATCAACATGTGCTGTTAGCATTCTATGCTTCCCTTCATTTTTACCTGGAATGGTAACTAGGAGACCTCCTTTACGGTTTCTTTCCATCTTAACTCCGTACTCTTCTAAAAAGTTTTCGCAAAAATCGATAACCTTTGATGTATTCCCAGATGGACTAGGAATGGAAACAAGTTCTTTTATTAATTGCATTGTTTCTCTTGCGTTACCGTATGTATTCATTATTATTTCTCTCCTTTATCCTACCATTAACGTATAGCCGTTAGTCGAAGGTTTCACTGTATGACATTATTATATTGGAAAATTCGGAAACAATACAGTCAAAAAGCTTATATGCACGAATTGTTTTTATACTATAATGTAATTAGAAGGATATAGGAGGAATTTTAATGGAAGAACATCATTTTCATTTAAAAATCAATTGGCCTGAAGGTAGAAATAGCGTTGGAGATTTAGAAACAAAAAACCTAAAAACAAAGATTTCTATTCCTCCAGAAATGGATGGCCCAGGTGTTGGCACGAATCCTGACGAAATGCTTTTAGGTGCAGCTGCCACATGCTATATTATTACGCTTGCCGCCATGCTAGAAAGAAGGAAAATAAGTGTAAGCAGTCTAACCATTGAATCCGAAGGCATAGTAGAGGTAGAAAAAGGTGTCATTACATATAAAAAAATCATTCATCGCCCACATATTGTATTAAATAAGGGAAATTTAAATGAACAACTAGAAAAAGTAAAGCAATTAACGGAAAAAGCCGAAAAAAGCTGTATGATTTCTAGGGCAATTCAAGGTAATGTGGAAATTGGATTGGAGGCAATCATCGAAGAAGAAAAATAAATATTTCCTTTCATGCTTACCTTATTATTTAACTGAATATGGATAAACTAACTGCATAAATGATGGTTAGGAGGTTTATATTCATGCAAAAGAAAAAGCACAATCAAGAACCTACAGTTGCTCCTGGGATAAACGATGCTGAGGAACTTGATCGTGTAGCTACGGAAACAGAAGTTGAAGCAGGCGATTATACAAGTGTCACCACTTTCTCCTGGGATGAAGTAGATCCAAGCGATGACTGACGATATGTCAGTCATTTTTTATTTTAAAAGGTACTGATTCGAAGGACGATGCAGAATCGATTTGATCTCTGTCATCTACAAGACTTCTTGTTCCGATTATTGGAGAGTCATCCCCCATAAGTTGACCAAACCCCTGGTTTTTTTTATCCGAATTATGCCAATCTGCCAATAAGTTTTGACCGATATTTACCGCAGAACAATTTTCAAAGGAATTAATTTTCAAAACAAAAATATTAATGTTAATAGAAGGTGCAGCCAAGATCATATCCCTCCTTATCTTCTGTGTATATATATGAAATAGTGATGTTATTTATGAAATTTTCTCAATTTATACTTTAGAGATTACCACCAATGTGTATATTATTCTAATCAAGAATCGAAATTATTAGAAATGGGGTGCACAAGAAATGGACGTAGATAAAATAAGGCAATGGTTACAATTTGCCCAACAAGTTCAAGGAAGTGGAGACTTTTGGAACTCTATTTTCGATTCTAACTACCCAAACTCGAACGGACAACAAGCACCAACAACGAACAAGCCTTCACCACCCTTTACAATGGAACAAAATGTCGTTCCAAAAATTTCTTTCCCGATGGTCGATATTCTTTCAGATGATCAGTTTATATATATCATTGCTACATTACCTGGAGTTGCTAAAGAAGATTTAAATCTTGCAGTGACTAATGACACAGTAATTTTAAAAGGGATTGTACGGCCTGTAATTCCAAATGCACAATCTATTTCTGTAGAAAGACAATATGGTCCATTTGAAAGGGCAATTAGACTTACAGAATCAATTGACTCATCAAAAATCAAGGCTAAATACTTTAATGGATTATTGATTATTACTCTTGAGCGGACAATTAGAAATGCAGAACCAATCGATATTGAATAAGACTTTTTAATTAAATTCAAATTAAGGTGTGGGGAATGGCATGTCATTAAAACAAATATTCCACTATTTTATAAAAAACGATTCTTCTCTAAAACAAATGAAAAAAAAGATCATCCTATTAGAAAATAAATTAGCAAAGTATGAAGAATTGGAAAGCTTAGTTAATGAAATTCAAGAGCTCAAAAAACAAAAAAGGGAAAATTCCCTTCAACCACCTATTGTGGTCGAACGACTAAATGTTGAAAAGCTCACCGTCGATAAAGTTGAATTAAATAACACTTTTGGTCAATTAGGGATAAAAGATTTACAAGGAAGATTAAATATCGGTGCTACATACGGTGAAGGAAGCTTTTATGATCATTTGAAAACGGAAGGTAATAAAGAAAATAAAGAAGAAAAATCATCAGAAGAAAAAAGACAACATGAAAAAAATGTACAAGCTCCTAAAATAAATGTAAGAGCTCGATAACTTGTTAGAGAATCTGCAAGTTTTTTAACTCGTGAAAAACCGACAAGCATTTGTCGTTTTTTTTCTATTGCTTAAAGGGCTATTTTCAATAGTGGACATGTATATTGTCAAAACGATTAGTAAAACTTATAAATAAGTTTTTAATCACATTTTTACGATAAAGGGGTTACTTTAAAATGAAGCGTTTATTATCCATTGGTATAAAAGGTGTTGCTACTTTTGTTATCTTATATGCAATCTTAGGACTCGCTTATAATATGTCATTTGGAAGAGTTTTATTAATTACCATTGTACTTGGTGCAATCTCCTATATTATTGGTGACTTAATCGTATTACCAAAATCAAATAATGTAGTTGCAACAGCAGTCGATTTAGGAATAGCATTCTCCATTATTTGGGGACTAAATGCATACAGTTTAAATAATCATATACTCCTTTTATATTTTAGCTCATTAGTTGGAGCTTTTGCGATTACAGCATTCGAATATTTTTATCACATATATTTATTAAAGGCATTTATTCATGAAAGACAAACATATTATTACAGACCATCACGTGCAAGATACCAAATGGAATCCTCCGAAGAGCTCCATCCAGATTTGAAAAAAGATAGAGATAGCGAATCAGAAAATAAATAGTGAAAAGGCTGACCCCTAGAATAAGGAAGTCAGCCTTCTCTGTCTAGCTCCAACGCCTATCGGCATTTCCGCTTTTCTAATTAATGATGATTATAGTCATATTGTGAACGATCTACTGGTGTAAAGCCGCTTGGTGTATAGAATCGTAAAAGATCACCGTAAACCACTTTGTCGGAAAGCTGCAGCTTCGTTTGAACCATTTGTTCATCTTTTTTGATTTCACTATTTTTCTTGATTGGTTCACCAGTTTTTGTATCATAGTACTTTCCATTTATTGAAGTAACAGTTGGAGTTACAAAACTTCCGTTACGGAATGGTACAACTTGAGAATGATCCTTCGACAATAAATCGGTCCCTAATTGAATGTAATCTCTTGTATCAATTCCCATTAAATGTTCAAGAGTTGGTAAAACATCAATCTCTCCACCATACTGATGCTTTACCCCGCCTTTCATACCAGGAACATGAATAATTAGCGGTACACGTTGTAACTGGGCATTTTCGAATGCACCAACCTTCTCGCCCATTACTTGTGACATAGCTTTATTATGGTTTTCGGAAATTCCATAATGGTCCCCATACATAATGATAATGGACTTATCATATAATCCTGATTGCTTCAAATAATCGACAAATTCTTTAACTGCCTCATCCAAATATCTTGCTGTTTGGAAATATCTATCAACGGATGGATCACCAGTATTATCAGGGCCAATACTTGCTTCCTCATTTGATATAGGATACGGGAAGTGATTTGATAACGTAATAAACTTAGCATAAAACGGTTGTTGCAATGTTTCAAGCATTGGTATGGATTCCTTAAAGAAAGGCTTATCTTTTAAACCATAGTTTAATACATCACTATCATTCATATCATAGTAACTTGCATCGAAGAACTTATCGAAACCAAATGATTTGTATGCCTCGTCACGGTTCCAGAAGGTTTTATAATTTCCATGGAACACAGCTGTAGTATACCCTCTTTGATCCATAATAGCAGGCATTGCTTGGAATGTATTTAATGCTTTTGTCGTAAGAACGGATCCTTGTGGAAGACCAAACAAGGAGTTTTCTAACATAAATTCTGCATCAGATGTTTTCCCTTGACCTGTCTGATGGAAGAAGTTATCAAAATACAATGTGTTTTTATTCTTTGTGAAAGAATTAATAAATGGAGTAACCTCTTCACCATTTAATTTATAATTAATTAAAAAGTTTTGGAATGACTCGAGATGAATGTAAATAACATTCATACCCTTACCTTTCCCGAAATATTTAGTGTTAGGTTCAGCATATTCAGCTTTCACATAATTTTGAACCTCTGTCATATCACTGCTGTCTGCAAATGCTTTTTGTGCAGAAGTTTTTGTGTTTTGAATAGCATCATAAATTGTAAAATTATAAGTACCTAAATACTTCACTAAATAGTTTCGGTCAAATGTTCTAGAAAGTAATTCTGGACGATCCTTTTCAGCAAGACCTAAGTTAACACAAAAAGCTAAGATAGCAGCTGCATAGACAGACAAAACTTTTCTGCGCCCTAACCGAATAGGCTCCGGTCTAGCAAATACAGCAATAATAATAAGTATAATGGTATCTAAGAAATACAGCGGATCGTGTGGCCTCAACAGTGCAAGTACACTACCACCCATATCTCCAAAGTTTTTTGTTTGAGTAAGTGTAGGGATCGTAATAAAGTCACTAAAAAACCTATAGTAAACGATATTAGCATATAGTAAGAACGACAATAAAAAATTTATAATAATCATCCAAATATATGCTCTTTTTCCCTTTGCCAATAATGCAAGTCCTAAAAAGAAAATCGCAGAACTTATTGGATTAATAAATAGTAGAAATTTTTGTAGGGAATTACTAATTCCTAAATGAAATTCATTGACATACCCAAAATACGTTTTCAACCAAAATAATAGTACAGCTAAAAAGAAAAAACCAAGATGTTTGTTAAATACACTTTGGCATTTCATTAGAAAGTTTTTCATTTTTGCACCTCTTTTATTACATAACTATGGTAAATACACTAATTATCGGACAAGCGTTAGTGTAAACCAGACCATATTACCTGTCATAACAAAAATTAACAGTACTAACTATGGCATATAAATACTATAAACATGTTCCAATTAATTTTCAATTCAAATACAACTAAAAAGACAAAAGAAAATCTTTTGTATTTCGACAAAATCATTGGATGCGTCATTCCTACTAAACTTTTTAACTTTATTATTTTAATCAAGAAAGGAATAATCGGCAATAGAAAAAAGAGGTATTTTCATAAAGTAATGATATCTTTTCTAAAATTGTCCTGTTTCTGAAACAATTTCTTCTAATTAACAATAATACGAAAGAAAAC
>NZ_JBYSWK010000039.1:0-39719 GCF_058781025.1 Heyndrickxia sp. FW510-T9
TCCTGTACCATTCGAACCGCATCTAGCTTGAATTCTTTATCGTAACTTTTTCTTTTCATGTTGGACACTCCCGATCATAAATTGTTAGATACTATTATAAGCTTGTTTCTCCCAATTTACTGTGTCCATTTTTTAGACTAACATCACTCCGATCATCGATTCACAAAAAGATTTTTAGAGGATTATCACTCAGGACAATTAAACTATATATTTATTAAACATGCTCAACTATGTGGTTATATAAAAGAATTTCTAAATATTCATTATAGAATAATAAATTTTCTCGCTTTTCCAAAGTTGGGCCCCATGTAACAATAATGGATTTAAAATATCATGTCGTTAACTTATTTTAAAATACAGTGAGAGTTGGATCAGTATTTATGTCAAAAGGCACTCGAAATAATATAATTGCTTTTTTATTTCCTTTATTATTTTTTGGATTATTACAAGGAGCGTATATATTTGTAAGTATATTTTTAGTTAGCTTAAGCGATATACATTTTGTTTTAAGTAGAGAAATATGGGGATATTATGAAGAAATGGTTCTTCCAAATTTTCAATGGTTTAAATTTATCTTAGGTTACATTTTTATGTTTTTTATTATAAGAACCATTCTTAATTTAGAAAATATGTATATAACTTGCATTATGTTAATAGTAATGTTTTTACTGTGTTTAAATGCTTTTCTACCTATGTTTACTGGGACTGAAAATAATGAATTTGTCTCTAATTTCTCGTATATATTAGCAATGTTATCGATAATGTATTCGGCAATAATAAATATTAGCAGGCATATTAAGTCATTCATAAATAGGACTTTTAGTGGAATAATAGTCCTGATAATAGGGAGTATCTATAGTGTAGCTTACTTAAATGATGGAACTCTTTTTAATGAAGTACATATTTCGCCTATACATTCAAATATTTTAACTATAATAGCTACAATTCTATTGATTTATGAAATTTTATTAAATAATACTGGCACTAGACAAACCATTCTTTTTACAAGAAGAAAGTGTGTATATAAATGTATTACAAATAAAACTTTACATAAGATTTATTATGAAACTATACAGGGGAAAGAATCGGTAGAACTTTATTCAGTTTGTAAGAAGTGTGGGAAAGTGAACAAGAAAAAATAAAATAAGGTATATCGAGTAGTGTATGGGAGGAGAAGAGAAAAAGTGAAATTTTGACTCCAACCCTTGTTCCCATGGACTTTCTTTTTCTAAAGCTTAAAATGTGACTCAAAATCGTATGCGTCTATATATCTGATCTTATAAGTATTTAAACGCAGAGAATTCAATGAACGTGTTACAATATTAATTCAAGGGAAGGGTAAATATTAAATTATCTTATGAATGTTAATAAATTAGGGCAAATTATTTAGAAGAAAGTTATCATATATTAATATATACAGATCCGTTTCTTGTGCGAGGCTTCTCTCCCAAGCTCTGGTGGGCCATGTGTACATCGTACACCCCTAGCCAAAATTGTAAAAAAGGGAGTGGTGCTAATGAAAATAGTAGCTAATTGTATAGATGCTAGATATCAACTTCGGGTTTGTCAATCAAAAATTCAAGAAGTTAAATGTTTCAGAGGTTACCATGGCTAGGGAGTCTAGCAGAGGAGATGAGTTTTTAAGAGTCATATGTGACTATTTATTGTCCAAGAAAATTAGAATTAGCTAGTTTTGGAGTTAATACAAATATGATAACTAGATAATAATGGGGAGACCTATAAAAGCTATGACGGTACTATTAGGTATAAAATTTGCTGATGGAGTTGTTTTTACTGCAGATACAAAAGTAAGTGGAATAAGTAATGATGGCACCCATATAGGTGAATATTCAAAGTCTAAAAAAATTATACAACTGAAGTCAAATATGCTTATTGCAACAGCAGGTCTTACTTTAGCATCAAAGACGGCAAATCTATTAAGAATCACTTTACTTACAGAAAATGACTTCTCAAAAGAGTCTACAATCGAGTTATGCAAAGAGTATTTTCAATTTACCTTTAATAAATTTATGCAGGTTAATCCTCAAATTAAGTATACAGATGGTGTAGCCCTGATAGGCGGTTATGATAAAGATAGAAGTGAATCCTTTTTATACGAATTATCTAGTACAAATAGCTTTGAGCCAATCCATCAAGGAAACCTAGTTGCTTATACACCAACTGTAGAAATCAAACAACAATTAACTGATTATATAACTAAACATTTTCATAGAATACAGACATCATATGATATTCCTCTTCTTTTTTCTGAAGCTATTAGACTTGTAGAACATGAATCAGTGGGCAAAGAAACTTATTCCTATTTGCTTTTCTGTAATCAGGAAGGTGTATTTAAAGAACTGAAAGTAGTTCACGATGAAGAGGGAAATATTATTGATTGAATCTAGTCAAAGAATAAAGACCTAAATATTAATAAGGTCAATTATTTTCAATATTTTTGAACAACATATTAATTTATTATTATCGGTGTTTGTGTGAACTAAAATATAATTTTATGGGATAATAAGCGAGTTTGAAAAATTATCAAGCAGGAGTGATGTAAGAAACAAAAGAAGAGTAATATGAGAAAAAATATTGTATAATTAAAGTGCACACTTAAAACTATCGAGTCGTGTGCGGGGATTATAAAAGAAGAGCATAGAAATAGGGAGAACCCCTTGAAACCAAAGGCTTAACTACGGCTATTAAAAAAATAACCGACTCAAAATCGTGTTCCGTGAGGAGTACCAGTTCGACCCTGGTCACCAGCATCCTTAGTAAAAATACGTTTAATTTAAAAAGTTTGAATGCTTATAAACGTTGGTATATCAGTGTTTGTAAGCATTTTTTGTTTTTCGAGAACACAATAGAAATCGATAAGACTTTTATGGGATTCTTTATATAAAGAACAACATTTCTAAGAAAAAACAACTTTAGAATAAAATATTTTTTGATTTATTCTATCCTGTTTTCCGAAAATTTAGTAAAATGTTTGTGAATACTTTGAAAATTTTTGTGAATATAAAATTGAAAATGGACAAATAAATAGGGGGATATATGGACGCTTTAATTTATGGGATACTGTTTTTATTACTGATACTTTTGAATGCATTTGCTATCTATAATTACAAAAAGGACAAATTACCATTATGGGTATCAGGAATTGTTATTGCCATTATTGGCCCAATTTTAGCAACTATAGTGGGTTCATTCCTAGTCAAACTCAATGTAAGTCAAGGTAGTACAGCGGATGGCGCACAACTTTCCGGTGCATTTATCGCAATTATTACTATTATAAGCGGGATTATTTACTTTATTGTTGGAGTGATTCAAAAAGTTATGGGAAAAATAAAAGGAGACATGTAAGTCACGTTGGACAAGATATATCAGAAATTACTCAAATGCAGCTTCATCGATACCTCAAGCTTCGGGGGCAAAATATTGAAAAGAAGCATAAACAGCATGGAGCCTTGAATGGTTTGAAAATCTAAAATTCGACAAAAAATGGCAATGTATATTTTACGTAAATTCCAAAAAAGTTGTGATAATTAAAAGATGGTGGTCCAAAACCCGTTAACTCCTTTAAACAATGTAATAATGAAGAAAATGGTAAATCGAGGGAATGAATGTTGGCTAATAAGTCAGAGAAGACATTGAGCGGACTAAAATTAAACTTTTTTCAGTGGACTGAAAATGAAATTCGAGTAACAATTCAAAACCCTCATGAAGGGGAGAAAGCTTTAATTACTAGCGTTGAGCACACAAATAGACATCATGGGAAAAATAAAGCTAGAACACACAACAATATTTTTAATTTCTTTAAGGAAGTTCTTGAAGCAAACGGGAAGTGGAAGGAAATTAAAGAAACTAATCTTGGAAAAAAAGAAAACTGACTGAGAAAGATGAAATTGATCTTGAGAATAAGTATGGTTTCATTTACATTACTACTAATCTTATAAATGGAATTAAGTATGTTGGAAAGCATTCAAGGAATGACGATACTTACCTTGGAAGTGGAGTTCGTCTTAAAGAGGCAATTGAAGAATTTGGTGAAGATAATTTTGAAAGAGAAATTATTGCCTACGCGTATACAGCAGTACAATTAAATGAACTTGAAAAAATGTACATTGATACTTTCAATGCAGTAGAGGATCCAAAGTTTTATAACTGTGCCCCAGGTGGAGATGGATGGTACGAAAAGAAAGATGAAGTCTGCTAATTCAGGCTTTTTTTCGTAATAACACGGAGAAAATAATCAACCGATAAAGCGGTGACCCTGGGGTTGCCGTTTTCTATAAACCTTAATATTCCATCTTACGCGCTACTGACGAATCACACCTTATAGAGGTATTAGGGTGGTATCATGATTCCCGCCTCTTTTGTCTCGGAGAAACTCTAAATAAGCTGATTATCTTGGCTTTATATGTAGAGATTCCATCTAATTGTGAATTAATTAATGCCATTACGAAAAAAATTCAGGCTTTTTCAACAATTTCGTGTTAATTTATATTTAAAGGACAATTCGTGATGGATTGCATAAGTTCAATTATAGGACAATGAATAAGGGGAAAATATATATTGACTGCTTACGGGTTTTTATTTTGCATTATTGGATTTGTAATTTTGCTTTACATAATACAAACGGTTATTCGAATCGCAATTAATAATTCTCAAGTGAATGAAACATTGAAAGAAATTCGTGATTTGTTAGAAGAGAAAAATAAAAAAGATGTGTAAAACAGACTATTTGAACAAACTTAAATATACATACAGACGATTTGCAGCGTTCTTCTAGGGGTAGTTAATTTGAAAATTTTAAAATCAATAATTTTCGTTGTTCTTTCATTAATTGCTATTGTTATATTAACAATAGGGAGTTATTTATTAATTGAAGCGATTCAAGTCAAAATTTTTGTGCCAAATGATTATTTAATGTGGATTTTTAAATATCCCTTTTCGAGATTAGTTTTCATTTATGAAATTTATCTTTTTTGGATATTCTTTTATATTGTTAAAAACGGTTTTAGAAGAACATTGAAAAAGATTACCACTATCTCAAGAAAAACCTTTTTAAAAAAGCATAGAAGATTGACTATCCCTATATTTTCAATAGTGAACATTCTTCTTTTATACACAATAATTTTTAACGTGACAGTAATTCAAAAGAATAGAATTGTTGATTATTCATTTTTTTCTCCACAAGGAAAGACGTTCAGCTACCACGATGTTAAAAAGATTAGCACTGGAGTGTATGGGAAGAAGAAATTTCCTTATATGCACTCAAAGGGTGATTTCTTTTACATTATCGAATTAACAGGTGGTAAAAAAATTGATTTAACTGAGGTGGGGCGCGCAAAGAATAACGTGCACGAAACCTTTATCATTCATGACCTTGATCAACAATTTGTAAAAATGGGTATTCCTAAAGTTTCAAGCATGAAAAATTTCGAATATACGACTAACAATTTAGATAAAATTTATACTGATAAAATACGAGAGATATTAGAAAACACTTATAGTAAGAATAACAATTGAAAAATAACTCTACCTTAAAATGTGAGAGCCTTCAGTGGAGTTATGCCCAAGACCACAACTAATAGTGGTCTTTTTTTTGGCGGTTAAAATGAAATTGATGGCTAATTGTATAAATAGACAATAGCCTGAATGAGCAATTCATTGCTCTTTATTTATGCATAAATAGAATGAAATTTTTGAGCAATATGAGCAACTTCTACTTTTTTTCCATTGCGGTCGTTTTCCTTAATAAAGATATCTTCTAGTTTCCAAATCACTAATTCAAATCAAAAACTATTTGCTTAAGGTAGTACTAGTCACCTTTTAATTAAATCACTCAGCTGATTTAATCGAAACGTTCTTCCCTTTAAGAAAAGCGATTATCAGTGTTAGATACCACAAAATAAGTTTGTTTCAAAATTTCCGCAAAAACCAAAATCATGGTACCCTTTTTCTTCCTAAAACCCTATATCAAATATGAAGACTATTTTATGTGAAGAAAGGGAAGTGGGAAGAATGGCTAAATATAGAATGATACGTACTGAATTTTGGAAAAATCCGATTGTGCTAGAGGAAATGACACCGGAGGATAGATACTTTTACCTTTATCTACTTACGAATCCACGTACTACTCAAATTGGAATCTATCAAATTACGAAGAAAGAAATGGCTTTTGATTTGGGCTACTCGATCGAGAGTGTTCAATCGTTAATGGATCGTTTCGAGAAGCACCATAAGTTAATTCGCTATAATCCTGAAACAAGGGAACTAGCGATCAAGAACTGGGGGAAAGAGAACCTCCATAAAGGTGGAAAACCGGTTATGGATTGTATTTTTTCCGAATTAAAAGAGGTCGAGGATTACTCGCTAGTAAAATATGTAGCAGAATCCATACATAAGGAAGAGATTCGAAGTTTATATGAAGCTTTTTATAAACAAAAAGAGGTGCTTACTGATACGGAAGAAAAAGATCCTTGTATAAAATTGGATGATACTTTGCAGCCACATTATACGACTGGCGGACAAAAAGTAGCGGAAGAAAAAGACCTCTGTATGGAATTGGACGATACGTTATCGCCTCGTTTTACGATACGTGGGCAAAAAGAAAAACAAAAAGAAAAACAAAAAGAAAAACAAAAACAAAAACAACAACAAAAAGATTTCTATCCAAGTATAGAGAATAATCCAGACGCAGTGAATCCGTCACAGAGTCATCCACAAACAGATGATGTGAAAGAAATTATCGAGTTTTGGGATGAGAATGGATTTGGTTTAACGAACATAAATGCGAAACAACAGTTGTTGTCGTGGTTAGTTGATTCTCCATTTTTACAACCGAAGGAAATGATTGTAAAAGCCATGCATATTGCGTGTGCCAATAATAAGCGAAAGCTGAATTATAATACGGGGATTCTGAAAAACTGGGAAAATGAATCTTTACTTACGGTTGAAGAAGTGAATTCGTATGATGAGAGACAAAAGCCCTATAGACCATCAACCGAATCGTTTCCTGCTGGAAGAGCGATTCCTAGTGAATTTGTATTTGATCCAACGGCAGGTGAAGACGAATGAATATGGTGGAAAAGACGTTCTTAGGATGGTTGATGAATCCAAAATGCAAATCTTTGTTGGAGCGGGGCAAACAGTTGTGGAAACAAGAAAGCTTATGTATGAAATTTTAACCTAGAAACCATTTGTTTTTATTGACTACTTAACATTGATCTTCGGGAGAAATACCCATTTACAGGTAGAGGAAATATCTAAATCTCTTAAAACGATAGCGAAGGATTTTGATTGCTCCTTTATTTGTTAGGCACAGCTAATTAGATCAGTGGAAACGAGAGCCAAAAAAAGCCAATTATTTCTGATATTCGGGACTCGGGAAATGTGGAACAGGATACCGATGTCATTTTGTTCTTATATCGCGAAGAAGGTGGCTTAACTTACCATTACTAATGCTAGAGAATAAATCTAAAATGGGACTCCTGTTTACCAAGGAATCCCGTAAAAAAGCTATCCTAAAAGAACATGAAGAAATGAAATCTTATAAAAAAAAGTGAAAAGGCCAATTGCTATCCCTGCAATTGCTAAACCTCTTTTGTATTGTTTAAATAAGCCAACTACACCAAATAATATAGCTAATAACCAGATCGGAAATAGAAGCCAGCCTAGAAATGGTATTAAACTAAATACAAAACCGATTATTGCAAGCGAAATAGATATTGAAGCAGCTGAATTAGAACGCTTTTCAATAACAACGTGTTGGGTCATTCATTAACAACTCCTTTTTGTTACCATAATTTCCAAAATGATTTATTATCATTCTCAAAAAATGAATATTTTGTTTCACATTGCGATTCGACTACTAGACAATGGTTGCGTGGAATAGTGTGATATTGGCATTTAGTAAAAAAACTGAAAAAGAAAGAGCATCTGTGATTACAGATGCAGACACTTTAGGCATTTTTTTTAAATTTATGTTGATAGAAATCTTCAAAATTTGTATTATCATTCCACATATCATTAAATACTTGTGTCCATTCCTTTCCAATCTGTCGATTGTTTAGAAAAATCATCATTTCATCATTTTTATTTTCCGCACTGTATGATAGATTGTAGGATCCTGCAATAGTAGATTTCTCATCTGAAATAAGCATTTTTAAATGCATAAACCCATTATGACTATTCGTCTTGACAGGTATACCTTTATGAATTAGTCGATGCATTTCTCCATTTTGGTACTTACTACTACTTTGTTTTTTATCTGTAAGCACTCGTACCTTTATACCTCTTTGATGTGCCGTACATAGGTGTTCTATTATTTCTTTTTCAGTTAAGGAAAAGGCGGCAACATCTAATGATTGTCTCGTATCATGAATGAGTTGTATAATTGCTTTTTTAACAGACTTATCAGATTTTGTGAAAATATATCTCAAATTAAGAGTATCATTCTTTTCTTCGTTATTTTTTTGATTTGAGTTTTCTTCCTGTCTTTCCTTAATTTTTGGTGGAATAAGGTATAAAGCATATGCTAACGAAGCTCCAACTAAAATCGTTCCTGTAAGAGTAATTGGTCCCATTTATATTCACCTCCATATGATAATAGAGGGTATTCATATAATTGTATGTCCTATTCCCTAATTCCTATAATGGTTTGTTCTTAAAGTAAAAAGATAATTGATGTCCCCAATTATGAATAGTAAAGTAAAGGAGAAAGTTGGAAAGTAAAAGACAAGTTTCCCACCAAGTATGAAGAACCACAGAGATAGAACCCCAATCGGCCACATACTTTCCGACATACATTTGCTAAACTTTCTTGAGTTACAAACAATCTTTGGACACACTTCATTTAAAATTGTAATGACTTATATGAATTTGTTTAGGAATGATGTTAGGGAAAGGCATAAAGAAATTTCCTCATTAAAATGATAAATAAGGAAGGTGATAAATTGAATTTCAATTATTAATATGAAAACTTCGCATTCAATATTTTAGTCACCTCTAGAGGTGGCGTTTTTTTATTAGCATTACTTCTTAGTTCTCGCCATAGTATTTATTGAGATAAAATGCAGCGAGAGGAGAAACAACATGAGTGATTATAAAACGGGGAATTCTGCATCAGTTTATAACTATGATGAGAGCGATTCATATGAATGTTATGACTGCCGACAGAAATTGAGTGATGCTGAGACATATGAAGCAGGAGGAAGAATATATTGTGGCACATGTTACCAAGGCAAAAATTAATGTCCGATAATCGGACAATTTTTTTTATTACCAAAGAAACGTTAGTTCACAAATAATATATACGAGCTAATGCTTGTGACAATACGAGATCGAGGAAATCTTAAATGGTAACTAGTGTAATTTTTAGCGTTGGATCGAAATCCAACGCTAAATTGGATTTTTGTTATTCTCTCAATTTCTTGTAAATCCAACTTTGTTTAATATGCTTGGAGCCTGGCAACCGTCCCTTACCTGTGTTTATTCATAACTAATAAAATGTAAATGAATTATAAAAAATTATGAAAATTCCGGTATACTGGAATGGTATTCCAACTTAACGCTTGTTAACGAGGATAGGAAAATGATTTTTACAAAACATCTTATAATCAATTGAATATAAGGTGGGTAATTTTTAAATATTGATAATATTAATTATGCAATTGAAGCGGAGCATTATGATTACGAACCCTCACTTCGCATTCTAGGATTACAAGAGATTCAAAGTTAAGAGCTTATCCTACACATATCATGCTCCATCAAAATCTATGATTTAGTTGGAGAGGTTCGCTAATATTGCAAATTTGATATGTATGTAAAATCTTTCTAAAGGCAGGTGAATACAATGGTTTTAAAAAGAAAATACAGTGACCATCAAGGCTGGCAGCGGCTTTTGAAAAAGAAATATGCTCAAGAATATATTCATTCCGATGAATTTCAAGGGAATATTGCTTTATTACATACAATTCTAGTTTCTGAACCTCTATCAAAAAGATATGGGGATAAAGAGGTATGTATTGTTGATAGCGGCTATATGTGGCTTCATCAGGTTCCTGTAAAACAGAACCATGCAGTGACAGCCATGTTTAATGAACATGGAGATATTGTTCAGTGGTATATTGACATTTGTTTTAGTCATGGTATTGAAAATGATGTATTGTGGATGGATGACTTATTTTTGGATATTGTTGTGTTTCCGTCGGGGGAAATGATTCTGCTAGATGAGGACGAGCTTGAGGAAGCCTATCAAAATGGGGATATATCTAAAAATCAATACAATTTGGCCAAGGATGAAGCAAATAAAATAATCGATCTAATAAAAAAAGATCAATTTCCATTAATTAAATTAGCATGTAGACATAAAAAGCTTTTAGAGGGAAAGTTAAAATAGTTTGAAAGAATGAATATTGCGTATTTAATGAAGGGTAAACGGTTAAGTTTTTTAAAATGTAAACAAATCATCACTTATGATTGAACAAAATTTTTGAAACTTATTATTGGAATAGTCTACCTTTTCGTAAAAAGGGGTATATAATAAATATGTCACCAAAGAAAAGAATTTGCATAAAAATAAAACGATGAGACAAAAACAAGCACTTCTAAAAAACCAGGGAAGGTGGTTAATGGAGAAAAAATATTGCATTTTTTGCACCATATAATCATAAATAATACTGTGGTTTTTTAGCAAAGGGAACATTACTAAATGTTTTTTAAGGATAAATTTCAATTACATGCTAGTTAAATATTGATCAAATGTTTTAATTTCGGAAATAGGTGGAGGGACTTATGAAAAAAAGCTTAAAAGTCTGGTTCGTTGGTGTTATTCTATTGGGCTTGTTATTAGGAACTTCGCAATCTACAAAACTGGAAGCAAGCAGTAAAAAAGTTCCACAATCTACAAAAACTGCAGTAAGCAGTAAAAAAGAACTTGGACAGCAATTTAAAAATGGTGTAGTTTTATTTACGCAATACGATAAATTTGGAATGTTGGATAAGATAGGCAAGGAAGTCGTTAAACCAATTTATGATAGAATAGACCAATTTGATCAAACTGATATTTTAGGTGTTAAAAAGGGTAAGAAATTCGGGTTTATTAATAAAAAAGGAAAAGTAATTGTCACACCACAATATGATTATACGAAGGTGACTTCCGATAATCTAATCATTGTTAATAAGAAAAGTAAGTATGGATTGATTAATACAAGCGGTAAAACAATTGTGTCACTAAAGTATGATGCAATAGGAGATTTCAAAAATGGTGTAGCATACTTCAAAAGTAAAGGGAAGTATGGAATCATTGATAAAAAAGGAAAGATTGTTCACAAGGCAACTTATGAAAAAATCACCGGAAACACGAACGGAATTTTTACTTTCTACCAAAAGAAAAAGTATGGTTTACTTGATAAAAATGGGAAAGTGATCGTAAAACCAGTTTACGATTCTATAAGTTACTTTAATAATGGCTTATACAAAATTAAATTAAGTGGCAAATACGGGATTATTAGCACAAGCGGAAAAGTAATCGTTCAACCGGTATATGATCAGATTTCCACGCTGGTTAATGATTATGCCCAAACGAAGCTAAATAATAAATACGGTTTCATAAGCGCTAATGGTATGGTTATCGAAGCAAACTATGATTCTGTGGAAGCATTTAGAAATGGTGTCGCTCCTGTTGAAGTTGGTGGTAAGCTTGGCTACATCGATACAAATGGGAATATGATTATCGAACCACAGTATGAGGCGATTGAGTCAGATGACTCCTCCATGTATGAATTTTCGCAAGGGGCAGCAGTTGTTATGAAAGATGACAAGTATGGAGTCATTAATAAAGAAGGCAAAGTGCTTCTTGATTTTAATTATGATTACATCGGTATGTTTAACAAATATGGCCTCGCGATTATTAAGCAAAACAATAAATTTGGTTTCATTAATGGTAAAGGCAAGATTGTTGTAAAGCCTTCCAATAACTATTTGTGGGTGCAAACCTATGCTGATGGTGAGTTTACAGCTAACTTCGTTAATTTCAAAGAAAAAGAAAAATTCGGTGCTTTAGATAAGACTGGAAAAGTGATCCTAAATGCTAAATATGATCATATCATTCCTTTCGAACATAATGGCCTGATTAGCATTGAAAAAGGTTCTAAATTAGGAATAGCGGATTCTAAAGGAAATATATTATTGGAACCAAAATATGAGGATATGGGACACTTCTACAAAGAAAATGATAATTTAACTTACTTTTCCTATAAAGGAAAATATGGATTTATCAATGATAAAGGGAAAATCGTCATCAAACCTCAATACGATCAAGTAGGCGACTTTAAAGAAGGTCTTGCATATGTGAAGAAAAATGGAAAAGCAGGATTCATTGATAAAAAAGGTAAAGTAGTTATAAAATTGAAATATAATTAATAGGATAAGCACATTTGCTATATTGGAGGCGATTATTCATCATGAATAATCGCTTTTTTTGTGAAACGGAGGGACGGTTCTCATGTTTCATTTTGGTGAAACATAGGGGTGAAACATAGGGACGGTTCTCATGTTTCATTTGTATTAAAAAAAACAAAGGAAACGCAAGAACCGTCCCCCTGTTTCAAAACCAAATAAAAATCAAGTATTACTATTTTCTTGTCCGAACAGTATAATCGAGGATGGGAGATGAGATAAATGCATAAAAAAGACATCGCTAAAATCCGAAATCAATTTAAGTTAAATAGTCGATATATGAAAATTCGTGAAATATTCAATGTATATGTAAAGAAAGAATCAGGAGAGATATATCATCAAGTTAGCCAACCGTTTGAGATGTTAGAACAGGAAGCGCAAGAATTGTTTTTAACCAACTTTAAAAAGGTTTTGACAGGTGGTCTTGACGCTAAGCTGTTTGAACTGAAATTTCGACGTGATGTGGAAGAGAGCACACAAATGATTCTTTTCAATGGATTGCAAGCAGCATCCACGTTAGAATGGAACGAAAAAATGCTCCAAATCGTGGATAAAATGTTTGAACATGCAAAGTATGAATTTGATACGGTCGTAACCTTTATCCGAGGAGAATATCAAAAGGCAACAAGGAAGCGGGATATGGAATCCGAAGAAGGTGGAGATGATGAGGTATACTCCAGTGAGTTTGTCCTTTGCAGTCTTAATAAAACGGATCAGCCGAAAAAAGCCTTGCTGTTTGATTATGTAGAGAAAGAATTCAAATCCAATAATGCCGTCGATCCCATTATTAATTTGACTTCTCCATTAGCGGGTTTTCTGTTTCCTGCCTTTAATGATAATGCAGCAGATGTGAATCATGTTCTTTATAATGGCGGGAAACTGAATCAACCAAATGAAATTTTTATCGTGGAAGTCCTCCAATGTGAAGAGATCATAACAGCAATAGAAGAAAAGGACACGTTCGATCAAATTTTGAAAATAGTGGTAGGAGACGAAGTGGATTCCAAGGTCATTTCGAATGTCTATGAGGAAATTGATAAAATGGTACAGGAGAGTCAAGAAAACGAAGAAAATGAAGAAAGTGAACCTCCGAAACTTGATTCAAAGGACATCGAACGAATCTTAGAGGCTAGTGGAGTTGAAAATGTAAACTCAGACAAGGTGGAGCATGCCTTCAAAAGTGTTGTATATGATGAAAAATATGAAATGAAAGCAAGCAATGTCATTCCTAAATCGATTAAAATCGAAACGAAGATTGCCAAAGTAACCATTAACCCGAAAGACCTCAAAAATATTAAGTATATTACTTTTAATGGGAAGAGATGCTTAGTATTAGAGGTAGATGAAGAGGTAGTAGTCGAAGGATTTAGATTGGAAACGGAAGAGCTTTAAGATAAAAAATCCAGAAAAAACATTTATCAAGACCTAATTTAAAGGACATTACATATTTTATATGACAAATATGTAATGTCCTTTCTTATTTCACAATCGCCCCCGTTTGATGTTGGAATTGTGCCATTTTAAGCAAACTCCGTATTAGGAGCTATTATTTTTTATTATGATAAAATCGCTTTGCTTTTGCACGATTCCCGCAGTCTTCCATTGAACACCAACGCCTGCTACGATTGCGACTTGTATCCAAAAACAGCCAACCACATGGATACCCTTCACACTTTTTCACCCTACTTAGTTCTTTTTCAGAAGTAAGAATGTCTATACCGGATTGAACAATCGGTGGAAGCATTCCGTCTAATCTTTCTTCACAATTCAAAAATTCCAATGAAAATTTATTTTCACCAGGCACTATTCGCATCAGCCCGTAAGCATTACCTAAGGCTTCATTCAAAATAGAAAGATCTTTAGAGGCTGGTGTTTCATTGTTCGATACTAGACTAAAAATTTGGTAAATCGATTCCCGCAGTTCAATAGTTTGTTGGAGAACCTCTTTTGCCTTAGAAGGTTGATTTTCTGCTTTTTTTAGTAGGGAAAGTGATTGTTGTTTATTAAGAATATTGGCTTGCAAACTCCAATTTACCAGCTTCTCGTAACTCGTCAACAACTCCTGTGATTTCTCACTGCTATCGTGCCAACTTACTGTATTGGCAAAATCCAAACACAGACGTCCACCGAGTAAACTATGCTTGTGTACATCTTTATTTATATCAGACATGTGAATTCTCCTTGTTTTACTATGAGTATTTTGATAGTCCGGGCAATATAACTATGCTTTTTTTATTATAACCATTATAAAAGGTATTGACAGTTAGAATCAATCATTACATAATATAACCATCAAAACAAATATAGAAGGTTATATGCATCATGTGTGTATGTATTACAAAAATTTATTGGAGGGGCTAAACATGAGTGAAACATTAAGAAACTCGGTTAAAACGATGGTAAAGGAGACATTCGAAGGACCCCCAGTTCCTGTAAAAGGAAGTTGGTTCACAAGTTCTGAACCGAATTCTGGAATTTTCGGTGTAATAGAGGGAATGTCTTGCGACCAAGCCTCAATGTCAGTTCACGGAACAACATTGGCTGCACATATTGATCACATCCGCTATCACATGTGGGGAACCAATGAAATCTTAAAAAATGGGAAACAACCGAAAATGGATTGGGGAAAGAGTTGGGATATTCATTCGGTAGATGAACAGCAATGGAACCGAATTCAGGAAGGATTGCGAAATGAATACTTAACACTTTTGGAATCGATTGACACTATTGAATGGAATGAACTTCTGGCAAATGAAGTGTTATCTTCTTTGGCGCATTCAGCATATCATCTTGGAGCTATTCGACAAATGCTAAAAGTAGTTAAGTGGTAGCTTTGACATAAAGTTTAGTCATTAACCGAGTATCGGTACTAGTAGACGTAAAGGTGCACCTGTCCAATATGTGTAATCGTCCCCGTCATTGATGGGCTTTCTGCAAGGCGAATCGCTAATCCAGATTAACAGCAAATCGACCATAGGGATTTAACATAAGACTCGGTGCAAGAAGCAGCCCAAATCAAATCCCCCGATATTCAGCCATTTTTCGGGGGATTTTTACCTTGGGAATTAACATGAAAATTGACACCAGAATGACAATGGCTTATCTCGTTTTTCCTTCGATATATGGAAAAATTCAATTCAAAATCCGAAATGAATTTTCATTTAAAGTTAACTACTTTGCGGGTTAACTGATATTCACTGGTTTTGCCCCTAAAAAAGCTTTTCCAGATATTCATTTGTCAGCTAGTACAAACTTTGATTTATAAACATACTTTTGTTGTTCAACAAAATGGCCATTTGAGGAAAAACTATGACTAGAATGCTACACCGCTTGACTGCCAGTCAAGCAGTGTACCCACGTTGGTTACCTTAACTGTCCCAAACATTTATGTTTATTCCATACAAAAACCGAATTTCTTAATTTACGGGTTTCTCCAAACGACTCCTCTTCGCTCATATTCCATTCGATGTTCAACTGCAGCTGCTATCTCAGCTCCTGAAAACCTCTCAATAATCCATAATCCTAGATCAATTCCTGAAGTAACTCCCCTAGATGTGATTACACTACCTTCATCAACAATTCGATATTCTAAGTAATCAGCTCCATATCTAGGAAGTTCATCTTTCGCCAGATAATGCATAGCAACTCTCTTGTCTTTTAAAATACCTGAAGCAGCCATCAACATGCCACCTGTACAAACTCCACACACAATCGTACCTTCGTCATGCATAGCCGAGATAATCTGCGTTAACTCCCCGTTCTTCGCCTCTTGTCTGGCACCATGTTGGGATTTATGGTTCCAGCCACCGCCGGGGATAATTAACAAATCTGGTCTGTTGTTTAAACGTAAAAAATCATGGACCATCACTTGAACGCCAAAAGATGCGACGACTTCTTTTTGAGACCGACTTGCGACTAATTCAATCTCAAATGGAGCTCCCGCCTCGATTCCTCGTTTTAAAACTTCATAAGGTGCCAAAGCGACAAGTTCCCCAAATCCTTCAAATAATACAATTTGTATCTTCACCCACATACACTCCTTTAAAACCTCAAACATGATAACCCCGTTCTACTTTTTTAAACGGGGTTAAAATTAATTGTTTAAATCTATATCCTAAAGGAAACCCTGGCTTACGGATAGTTTTGGCAACAGTGTAGGAAGGTGGCCTAGGTGCCGAGATCATCGGAGCGTCCGGCTGCGAGGCGGGACCACTGGGCAGTTGGGCGGCCGTCAAGCCGAAATTGCCCACCTTTGGAGTCCCAACGCTGCGGCCAGCCTTCGGGCGAATCTTCCCAGAACTCCTGCCGTCCGTAGACAGTCAAGTCCAGCAGTCCGTACGACGGTGCCATCAGTTCGTTGCCGCGGCCGGTGGTCCAGTAGGTCTCGTAGACCTTGTCACCGTCCCGGAGATAACTGACTAGGATGCCGAAGTGCCGGTCTGCAATCAACCGGTCCACTGCATCTTGGGGCACCGAGTACCATGGAAGCGTCCAGCCCATGAAGTCGCGATACCGTGAGCTCTCCTCGAACGGCCCTTGACAGAAAGTCGCATAGCTCACGTCCCTTGAGTTCAGATAGGATAGCTCGTTGATGTGGGTCGTGGAGAAGGTGCAGCCCTCGCACTGCTCCGCAGCGGGTCTGCCGGTGTGCCACATGTGGAAGTAGACAATCAGCTGGTGGCGGCCTTCGAACGTCTCCAGCAGTGTGACCGGGCCATCCGGGCCGATCAGCGGGGTGGTTGAGTCCACCTCGACCATTGGCAGTCGCCGACGGGCTGCCGCAATTGCGTCACCTTCGCGAGTATGCTGCTTCTCACGGATCCGCAACTCATCCAGTTTGGCCTGCCAGGTGGCCCGATCTACCACTGTTGGCAGCGCAGAAGAGTTGTAATTTTGATTCATGTAATTATCCCCTCACATTATTATTTACTTACTCACCAATTGTTTATTTTTCGCATAAATACAAAGTACTTCTTCTCGATTGCGCAAAATTCCTTTACTATTTCCGTGTCACCATCCCGTTTTTTTCAACGCAAGACAGGCGCACTTCTTATTCCGTTCGTGCGCCCGTTTCTTAAACATCTTATATATAGATGACTACTTGGATTACAAATCGCTCTTTTTTGAATGGCAACAAGAATCCGATTCAAAAGAGTGTTCGTATTCGTCATGACGACGAAGCCATGTATTGCCGTTACCGTCACTACGTCCGGGTGGCAGTTCCCAGTCCTCCTGCCTGCCAAGAGCTGTTAAATCGAGGTAGTTGAAGGTGCCAATTAGTAGGTCAGCTCCACGGGCGTAAGTCGAATACGTGTGAAAAATCCTTTCACCATCGCGAAGAAAGGTACTAAAACCATGCAATTCCATAGACTGTGCGGAATCAAAGGGGACGCCCTTCTGAACAAGCTCTTCTTTGGTCAAGTAGTTGTATTCGATCGGAACGACGGATTCGTCCAACGTAGCATGAAAGTCATAGTTAAAGTCGCTATCGAAGGACGAGTACCAAGGAATGTTCCAACCCATGCGTTCCTTGTAGCGTTGGAGCTTGGGAAATGGAGCACGGGATATCAGAGCCAGCGATGTGTTTCGTGCATGTAGGTGGTCGAGATGGCCGATGTTATCCGTAGCCAGCGAGCAGGCCGGACAACCAGCTTCCCAATCAGGATCGAACATGAAGTGCTGCACGATAAGCTGACGCCGCCCTTCAAACAAATCAATCATACTAGCCTTCCCATTTGGCCCTTCGAAGACATAGTTCTTATCAATCTCTACCATTGGGAGTCGGCGGCGTTCGGCATTCAATGCATCCCGCGCCTTAGTAAATTCCTTCTCTTTGATCAGCAGTTCCTTACGAGCCACAAGCCATTCGTCACGCGACACGGCCTTTGGAAGTTGGATTTGATTTTGCTTTTTTTCCATATCGTCTTCTCCTTTTTGTTTTCTTAAGCCTATAACACACTATTGCTATGAACTTCTTCTACATTGCTAGAAACATTTCCTTTATTTTATTGGCATCGATTTATAAAATTAACTGGCTCTATTATTGCGAACTATAGTTCAATTAATTACGCTCGATTGTCGAATATTATCTTAAGTATGGTGTTATCAAACATTTTTGAGATCCCGGTGCTCAAAGGGATTTTCCAGACTTGGCTAGGCGATTTTACTTAAATGGAGCTTAACGGAATCAGAGATTCATTGTTAGTCAATGGAGCGAGCCAATCTTATCTATTTGATCAAACCTTTAATATCTCTGAATACTTTCCATACGTTACAACCAAAATTGCTTACCAATGTGACGAGCAAATCTTGTTGTCTATCATATGAACTATAGAAACTAATACCAGGATCGCAGCCTTCAAAGTGGTAATCAAACGTGCCTTCTTCTTTTTTATCCAGCCAAATCCCATACCCATAACATTCTTCTTTCACTTGGGGAATTAACATCTCTTTTTACATTTCCTTCGATATCAGTTGACCATTTAACAGACTGGTCCAGAACTTTTCAACATCTATTACAGTAGTAAACGCTCCACCTGCTCCTGTACCTTTTACATCAACACTGTAAATATTGGTATAAAACTCCTGACGGATGCTATCATATGAATATGCGTTTGCACATTGAGCAGGTAATCTGTCCAGTTCATAATATCCCGTATTCAACATATTGCACGGAATAAAAACATGTTCATGAAGATATACATCAAATGGCGTGCCCGTAATGGCCTCAATAATAAGACCAAGAACAACAAATCCAGAATTATTGTATTGAAACTTTTCTCCTGCAGAATACATCATCGGCTTATGAATAAATAATGGAATGATATCTGACGATGAGCGAATTTTATAATTCGGGTAATCGGTCCACAGTTCATCATAATTCTCCATGACTGACTCATCAAAATAATCGGGTATTCCCGATGTATGATTAAGTAACTGCTTGATAGTGATTTGAGGATCAATATCCTTTAAGTCAAAATTCAAGATGTCCCCGATACAACTATCAAAAGATAATCGACTTTGCTCAATAAGCTGTAAAATGGCTACAGCAACAAATACCTTTCCTGCAGAGGCCGTTGCAAACTTTGTATCAATATTATTTGGTACTTTATTGGGTAAGTCTGCGTATCCAAACGCCTTTCGGTATACATTTTCACCGTTTTTCGTGATGGATACGACTCCACGAAAATCCTCGAGTATGTAATCTTCAATCCGCATAATTTCTCTCTCCTTATGACAGGCTCCACACCGTATTGTATATTTTTTCCTGTTAGAAACAACTTCGACATGTTTACAAATATTCCTTTTTTATCAGTTTATGAAATAACCTTTCACGAATAAAAAATAGACAATTCAAATAATTATGATAAACTAAACGGTAATGTCGATGAGATAGGTAAGAGGTAGGGGATGTCTTATGATATCAGAATTGGATAAAGCTGAATTTAGTAAATGTAGAAAATTGTTAAATGAACAAGGGCATATAGAAGCAATAGCAGTTGTTGAAAATATAAATCCCGGTCGTATCTTTGTAGATGATATTAACAACCCGGCATCTGGGCTTATTTGGTTAGGCAATAATGATGGATTTATATTTTTTGGAAGTGAGCAAAACGAGGGATTTAATAATGAATTAAACCATTTAATTAACAATGTAATCAAACCAGAAGCAAAAAAGGTCCAACTAAAATGGTTTGAAATAGTGGGCAATCACGAAAAATGGAATAACATTATTGAAAGCGTTTTTGAACATCGTGAATTAGAGAGTTGGAATCAGAGAGTGTATACCTTTCCGAAGAGTGATTATAAAAGTAATTCTGAACCTGTAATGGAACAAGAATATAAGGTAATAAAAATCTGCAATACTCTCTTTGAAAATAATAATAACTCCATAAAAAACATAGAATTTTTACAATCAAAAATATTAGAGTCTTGGTCCTCACTTGAGAGTTTCGTTAGTAATGGTATGGGTTATTGTATTGTTTCCAAAAATGAAATTGTTAGTGTTTGTTTCTCAGGTTTTGTCGGTGGAAATGTACATTGCATAAATATCGAAACTTTAGCGACGCACCAAAGGAAAAAATTAGCTCAAACGGTAGCTCACAGTTTTGTTAAAGATTGTTTGGAAAATAATATGATTCCGTATTGGGATTGTATGGAAACGAACAAGCCCTCTGTTGCAGTTGCAGAGAATATAGGTTTCAGAAATGCATTTAACTATGTTGGATATTATTTTTCACTCGAATAATTATTCAATTATAGGTTGAAGAACTTTGAATTGATGATGACGAAATCGGGAGCGATTATATGATCTTGTGGAGAATAGGCGAAATCCCCCCGATTTGCAAATGTCGAATGTTCTGTGTAATTAACTGAAAATCATTAAAGATTTAACATCTATTAGTTAGTGGATGTAAATTAAAATGGAGAGATTGAATTGGGAGTATTTATGACTGGGATTGCTTTGGCATTTGCAATACAATTTGCGAAAAAAAGAAAATTTAAGCTAAAAGAATTTATCATTAATGTTGTAATATTTTCAGCATTTATATTTGTGATTGATTATTTGAAATCTAAATTCCACTTTTCAATTCCATTCCTCGACAAGATACCAGATGAATATAAATTTTGGTTTGGTGGATTATTATTTTTTATTGGATGTTGTGCTTTCTCAATTATGGGATGGAGGCAATTTAAAATTCAAAGAAAGAACGAACCAAAATAATGTTGTCTCAATCAAAGGTTCTTATGCAACTATTATACTTTTCGTAAATATTCAACTGTAATGTATTTACGCTTCTGACAGGAAGCTAACATCATACCTTACACTTTATACTTAGTTGCTAACTTTTTATTCTGTTGTAAGAATTTGAACCAGTATAGGTAAGGATAGATATATAAGAAACAGTATCAAATTTGCTAAAAAAATCGGTATCTGTTTATATGATTTATCCGTATCAGCAAGCTATTTCCTAAAATGGGGAATAGCTTTTTCGTTGCTTTCAATGAATATTTGATCATTTCTATACAAGCTGAACCGATCCAACACAATGGATTAATAAAATGTCTAGGAAACGCGAGAACCGTCCCCATGTTTCACCCATGTTTCAAAAAAGGATGGAATCCGATAAATTCCATCCTTTTATTGATTATATTCTTCGTTTATAAAGTTAAGCCGCCATCTACGACAACAATAGATCCGGTCATGTAGCTAGCTTTATCAGAAGCTAAGAATGCAACCATTTCTGCAAGCTCTTCTGGCTGTGCATAACGCCCCATTCTCATATTTGGTAATTCTTCTGGAACATAACCAGATTGGGCAAACATTTGTTCAACGCTGTCTGTTAAAGCGGTTTTTACTCCACCAGGGCAGATTGCATTCACACGAATGCCTTTTTTCACATATTCTAAAGAAGCGGCCTTTGTAAGCCCTACTACTGCATGTTTGCTTGCAGAGTATACAGATGTACTATGTTCACTGCGAACTCCTGCTGTGGATGCTGTATTAATAACTGAACCACTTCCTTGATTTTCCATTACCTTTAATACATATTTCAAGCCTAGGAAGACACCTTTAACGTTTACAGACATGATGCGATCGAATTCTGTTTCCTCCACCTCTGTAAGCGGAGCAAACTTTTGAATAATTCCTGCATTATTAAAGAAAACATCAATACGTCCAAATGTATCTACCGCTGTTTGAACATATTTTTGAACATCCTCGTTTTTAGAAACATCTGCTTGAACAAAGACTCCTTCTCCACCTTGTTCTTTTACCATTTTTAATGTTTCTTCGCCTGTTTCTTGATTGAAATCCACTAGTACAACCTTTGCACCTTGTTTTGACATCAATAAGCTGCTTGCTCGACCAATACCGCTCCCAGCACCAGTTACTAGCGCAATTTTATTTTTTAAATCCATGGTTCATTCCTCCTTGAATTTGGATATGATCTTGTTTCCATCTTTATTGTATTAATTGTACAAGTGTATTTATTGTATTTTTCTCTGGTAAATAGTATTTTTTTATTATATTGGAATAAAAATAGAATGCGTTCTCAATTTACTTTTTTCAGTGAGGGTCATGACATGAATGGAACGATAGATTATATTCGCTACAACTGTCAATTAATATCTGAGGCACACCATTTATCTGTTTTTCATATCAATCAATACGGGGAATTTGAATTTGAATGTTCTCCAAGTTATTTTCAAACAAGTCCCTACTACAATTCTTTAAAATTTCGGATCAAAGAATATACGGTTCATCAGAAAGCAATGGAAATACCCATTTACTTTTCTTATTCAAACCTGCAATTTTTTTCTATCCATTTGAACCAAACATCCGGAGCGATCATTGTGGGTCCTTGCACTCATATGGAAATAACTGAAGAAAAAATGAACGAAATCATGAATTCATACAAAGAGTTGCCTCATAAAAGAGCGCTTTTTGAATTTTATCGAGCCCTTCCATTAATAACTAGTGAACAATTTCTCTCCATTGGTTTGTTAACATTCTCGTTGTTCTATGAGCATTCATTAGATAAATCGTACGTATTGGAAAAAAACCAAGATCTGGCATCCAATATAGAGTTATCGGATCATCCTGAGCTAGAGCTTTCAAAAGGGAGAAGAAATTTCAGCTTCCACTCGAATCTATCTCATGAACGTGTCATCCTTCATTATGTGAAAAATGGGCAAATAGATAAAATATCGGATGTCGTTAATTATTCCATTATTTCCGAAGACGAACTTGGGGTTTTGTCTAAACGAAGTCGTATTAGAAGCGAAAAGAATTTAATGATAACCGGAGTTGCCCTTATATGCAGAGCTGCCATTGAGGGTGGACTAAATGAAGAAGCAGCATTTACTTTAAGTGATTTCTATATTCAGCAGCTGGAGGAGCAAGATAATCTAAAAGCAATCCAAGCCATTATGACCGAAGCTCTTTATGATTTTACCAATCGAGTTCATCAAGCACTAGAAAATAAATATTCCAGAACCATTACTGCCTGCCAACACTACATTTATAATCATCTTTACGAGGACATCACATTAGAGGTGTTGGCAGAACTCACACATTTAAGTCCTAACTATCTGTCTAGCCTTTTTAAAAAAGAAGTAGGCATATCTATTAGTCATTACGTACAAAACCAGCGTATTGAGGAAGCGAAGAAATTATTGTCCTTAACGAAATATCCTATCTCGGACATTGGCTCTTGGCTAAATTTTAGCGATCAAAGCTATTTTATTAGGGTCTTTAAAAACCATACGGGTATGACGCCGAAAAAATATCGAGATAGTTTACAAGAATAAGTTAAGGAGATGTATTTATGCATAAGGGAGTTTTATCAATGTGAAAGTATAGGGCAACTCTCAAGAATGAAAGTTCCTCAAAAACCCTGTACCACCAAATTGTGTAACCAATACTGCTCTCATTTCCAACCATCCCCATTTACTTGATAGTAGTTAGAGCGTAGGAAAAAAGGTTTATAAAGTTATATTGTTTTATAACATGTTAAACAATATGGATCAAGACTTTAATGAGTGTGAAATTCATATTTCTGGTAAGGGAACATTCAAAATTTCATTTCAACTGGATACAGAAAAGTCAAGAAGTGAAGAGGCTTTTGCAAATCCATCACTAGCAAAAATGATTTAGGATAGTAAAGAAGATTATCTTCATTTGAAGGCATAGATTTAGAGGATAGTGTTTGCTATCCTCTTTAAATTATTTTCATAAAAAAATTATTAACTACCTCTAATAGCTTATTGATACATCGCAATCAAAAATTAGTTCATAAATATATTGAATTTCAATAGGTGGGAGTTTGATCTTATATGACAATTCAATATTTCGGAATGATAATTTAATAATATTTAATGTTTTATTGTGTTCAGGTGATGGATAATTTTTTACCTCAATAACGGAATCTTGGTTCAATGCTAATCTTTCCACTAAGCAACAACAATGGATCATAAAGCGCAACATTACCAACTTTCCCGGATGAATGTCAAATTGACGACAAATTTGCCGATAGACTTGCATCATTTCAATCAATAGTTTTTGTGGATTGAGAACGTTCACATAATTCACCACTGCTTCTAGTGATAAATTTTGAATATACCTTGTGGAAATCGCTTCTTTGATTCTTTCATTTTTCTGATTAGCCATATCATAACCAAAAATAATCATTAACCTTTCTATTCCTTTTTCAGAAAAAAGTACATCAAGTGGAATAAAAGGTACATCAGGTAACTCTGTCTGGAAAGTTCCGATGATAGCAAGCGGACGTTCCTCTTTATCCAAATGGAGTGTTAAACGATCTAATGTTTTCGTTTCTTCGTAATCTAATGTCATTAATCGCAGATCATTCGGAAAGTATTCACCAAAAGTATCATTAAGAAGCTTTTCAATTTTCAATGCTGTACCAATTCCAGTTATACAGGTGATAATTAATACACGCTTATCACGGTATGCTCCTTTACGGCAAAGAACAGTTTGATGGTTTTTATCATTCATTACGGATAACAAATAATCAAATTCTGTTGATTCATAAATAACTTCCCTCATAAGCTCGAGGACTGATAAGAGATTGATATTCTTTATCATTAATACCTCAATCTTGAACTCCTCAGAAATAATGTTACCAAAATAAAGCAATGACCCAATGTCTACCATTAAAATAAGCTTTTGATAATTATTTTTCCTAACAAGTTGTTTAAGTAGATCCAATGTATCATTCACTGACTGTTCAATCGGTATATTAATAGCTTGGATAATTTGCTGTGAGAATAAGTGGTTGGCATAATCACCCATACTTGATGCTGTTGATTGACCATGTGCAATAATCACTACACCACAATCTTTTTCTAACGGACCTCTATTCTTTCCCCGTAACAAATCTCGTAGTATCATACCAATAAATGATAATTCTGTCGGAGGACACTTGATTTGAAATTCCTCTTCAATTTTCTCACAAATTTTCTTAGCTTCCTCATAATAGTCTATTTTGCTAATAATCAATTGACCGCTATATAGGAAAAAGTCATCTTTCTTATTCTCTTCTACAATAGACAGTAAAGAATAAAAATGATTTCGTAAATTATTTTTTGTAGCCTCATTTAATTTATATGGAATAAAACTCGCAATAAAAGATAGTACCGCTTCCATTTTGTCATATAATTTATAGCTTGGTGTCTGCGACTGATTTCCATCATCTCTTTGATATATCCCATAATCAAATATGGTTTCAATTTTCTTTCGTAATATAGACAATGTTTCTTGATAAGAAATATTGCTATTCCGTAATTTAATATATTCCTTTAATAAGAAAGTATAAAAAATATCCTTTTTCTGCTCGGCAATTGGTTTTCGGAGCACTTCTTCTGCAGTAATTAAATATTGGTCGGGAATGAAGCGGATATTTTCTGACTCAATAAAAGTTTTTATCGAATCATCTGGTTGATAATCGGCTTTCATGAATCGATCATCAATTCGAATGGTGTCCGTTTTATCTGTCAAGCTATCAAGATAAGCTTGTGCACAAATAAACTGAATATCACTTTTCATTTGGCCAATATTCCCTGTATATCCACGTTCCATCGTATATTTCAAAAAGTGATTTGAAACTTCGATTGGTTTACGGACTTTATTACTTTCTTGCTGTAAAAAGAGCAATGCCAATTCAAGACGTTCTTCCGCTTGCCTTTCTAAAAGAGAAGGAAGATGTACTACGACCTGAATCCTTCTTAAGAATGTTTGCAGCATAGTCGATTGAACATCTTCTGTAGTTGCACAGATAAATCTCACATTAACAGTGCGAGGTTGTGATTCTCCCATCCGTGAAAAAAAGCCCCGATCTAACACTGTGAACAATTTTTCCTGACCTTCAGATGTTAGACGGTGTACTTCATCAAGAAATAAAAAACCACCATTCGCCTTTTCAATCAACCCTATTCGATCAGATTGTGCCCCGGTATATGCCCCTTTAATATGCCCAAAAAGATGAGCAGTTAGTAATTCGGGGTTGTTATAATATTCCGAACAATTGAAATACACAAAGGGGATTCCTTTCCCTCTGTAATGCGTGACGTACTTATGGGCGGCCTCAGCAATCATTGTTTTTCCAACACCAGGCTCACCAGTTAACATTACATTCAACCCAAAAGGAGGATATAGAACCGCAGCTTTTAGTTTAGCAATAGGCTCCTTCAAACTGCCATTATAGCCAATTATTTTCTCGAAGACATCATTCACATTTTCTTCATGTTTCGTCTTAACTGATACCAATTCTTCTTTTATTTTAGGAGGACCAAAGTAATCTTTCAGCGATGTATATTTATCTGCGGGTTTCTGAATGTTCATTCCGGTATATTTTTCTAAAACATAAAGGTCAAAGAAAAAGACCGGTCTGCTTTTTATTTTTACGGCAATACCCTGACTGACAAGTTCATTCAAGTCTTGACTTACTGAATTTCGGGCTATCTGTAATTCATGGCTAATTTCATTTGCAGTAAATCCGTAAATTTTCCCTTCTTCTAGTTCCTTTTTAAAAATATTCTCCGATTTTTTTCTCAACTCATGGGCTATTCTATCAATTCTCCGCATATGTCCACCTCCTTTTAGCCAAAAAATAGTCCTATTTTCTACTATACTATCTTTTTTCCCTTACAACTTCAATTGACATGACACATCATTATCTGTCATTTGAAAACAAAAAAACAGCGATGTGTCACGGAACTGTCGTACTACAACCCTAAACTGTCGCATATTTCTGGATTTTCATCACTCAATTTTAAAAAATATGTATGAAAAATAATTGGTAAAACAATTGATATTTCGGTCAGGTAATTGCCTGACAAACAATTCTCATCAAAGGAATGACACATTGTTGGCACAATAATTGCAATATTAAAATAGCAAGGAGGTGAAGAAGATTGTCTAACGAAACGGTAAAACATGAAATTTTATTATTAACCCATGGGGGTTGGGGGAGTACCCTAGTAGAAAAACTCGAAATGATTATAGGAAAAGTAAAGGGTGTAAGTGAGATTCCATTAAATCCAATAGATTCATCAGAGGATTTTCTGCAAAAGGTGGAATGCAAAGTAAAGGAAATGCCGATAAATTCCTTAATTATTACGGATATCGCTGGGGGAACTACATCAAACGTTGCATTAAGACTAACCCGAAATTATAAAATTCAAATTCTATCAGGATTAAATTCTATGATGCTTATCGAGGCAGTAATGCGGCAAAACCAACCTTTTACAGAAAAAAGCGTCAGTGAAATTAAAGAAGCAGCATTGTTGAGTTGCCAGCATTTAAAATTACCAGCTTCTAATGCAAAGGAAGGAAACTCAGAAAGCGTTAATGAAACGAAATAAAACTTTGAAATCCTGATACTTATACGTTTTCTCTATTTTCCCACAACACTTTTAGGAGAATTTATTTGGGAATATAGGTATAAATTACGATTTTGCTAAAAAGTAGGAGGAGAAAAAAATGGCAGAAATACAATTGGTACGTGTTGACTTTAGACTCATTCATGGACAGGTCATTACAAAATGGGTCCGACAAACTTCCGCGAACCGTATCGTCATCATTGATGATGCACTAGCTACAGATGAATTTATGAAAAGTATTTATGTAATGGCAGCTCCAGCAAATATAGAGGTAGAAGTATATTCGGTAACAGATGCTATTAATAGTTGGAAAGCTAATCAGATGGGAGATGGGAAACTATTTGTTTTATTTAAAGATATTAAGACAACCTATCAAACAATAAATGGTGGAATTCCAATTAAAGATATTCAAATCGGAGGCTTAGGAGCTGGTCCGGGTAGGATTACTGTTTTTGGACCTATTACTTTAAATGAGGAAGATGTCAAAATGCTAGAGGAATTGGAAAATGGCGGATGCCATGCATATTTACATCAAGTTCCGGATGAGCCGAAAATGGAATTCAAAAAAGCCTCAGAAAAGTTTTACTCGTTAAACAAAAAATAGAAAAAGGGTGCGATTTAGATGAATATATGGATAGCAGTTTTGTGCGGTATTTTATACTTTTTAGGCACTAGCCGTATCTTTTATGGAATTACAACTGCATTAGGCTCCCCTATTTTATATGGATTAATTCTAGGCTTAATCTATGGAAATGTTGAACAAGGCTTAATTATCGGCGGGACGATACAACTCATGTATTTAGGAATGATTGCAACCGGAGGAAACATCCCGGCTGATGAGGCTTTGGCTGGTATTATTGCCATCCCTATTGCATTGCAATCTCACTTGTCTACTGAGCTTGCAGTTGGAATTGCCGTTCCATTTGGGGTGTTAGGTGTTTTATTGGATCAAATTAGAAGAACAACAAACGCCTATTGGATTTCTAAAGCAGATAAATATGTAGAAGAAAAAAATTACAAAGGAATTTTCCATTGTGCCATCACGTATCCTACCATCCTCGTATTCTTGTTAAGATTTATTCCTGTATTTGTTATTACTTTACTTGGAGCGAATGCTGTCGAATATTTAATAGATGCCCTTCCAAAATGGGTGATCAACGGCTTTAATGTTGCTGGTGGAATGCTTCCAGCTATGGGATTTGCTATTATTCTCTTGATTATTGGAAAGAAAGAGATCATGCCGTATTTCTTTATTGGTTTTTTCGCGGTAGCGTATTTAGGAATTAATACTATGGGAGCTGCCGTGTTTGGTACATGTATCGCCATCCTTATCATGTTTAATTCTATCAATAAAGATAAAAAGGGGGTCGTTTAATATGTCTTCAATGCCTGCACCAGAAATAAAGCCACAAGAAAGAAAGTTAACAAAGAAAGATTTAAGGAGAACTTTTGCTATATGGTATTCATCCGTAGAGGTAAGTAATTCTTATGAACGTTTGCAAGCGTTAGCATTTTGTAACGCCCTTAACAAAAATTTAAGGAAATTATATAAAGATGATGACGAAGCCTATCAAGAAGCATTAAAACGCCATCTTCAATTTTATAATTCAGAAGGAACAATGGGGAGCATTATCCACGGGGTAACGTTATCTTTGGAAGAAGAAAAGTCAAATGGAGCCCCGATTCCAGATGAGGCTATTACAGGGTTTAAAACAGGACTAATGGGACCAATAGCAGGTATCGGAGACACCTTAATGTGGGGAACTTTGAAACCGATTATATTAGCACTAGCTTGTTCCTTGGCACTCGGTGGCAATTTTTTAGGAGCCATTATTCCATTTTTATATCCACTAGCCATTATATTAATTGGCTATAATATGTTGAAATCCGGTTATTTTTTAGGAAGAGAATCCGTTATGCGATTAATGAAATCGGGGCTCATTAACAAAATTATTAACAGTGCCAGTATTCTAGGGCTATTTATGATGGGGGCACTTTCTTCAACCTATATAAAAATAAAAACCCCTTTACAATTTAAATTGTCGCATTCTAAACCAATTGTGATACAGGATATTCTAGATCAAATTTTATTAGGTATATTACCTCTTTGTGCCGTTTTTGCCATCTACTTTTTCTTTAAAAAGAAAGGGCAAAATTACAACAAAATTATTATTGGTATTCTTCTAATATCGTTGATTGGTAGTCTTTTCGGTATTCTCGGAGTTTCGAAATAGTTTTCCTTCATTTTCGAAAAAGGATGAAAATATTAAATGGAAAGGAGCTATTATCATTGAAAATAGAAAATATAAAAAAACAATGTGATGATTATTTAGATTCAAGGTTAGATGAGCTTTGGGAGATTGCTCAATATGTTCATTCAAATCCCGAACTTGCCTATCAGGAAGAAAAAGCATGTCGTATACAATGCGAATTTCTTGAAGAAAACGGGTTTGATGTTGAAACAAATTTAGGTGGGCTGCCTACCGCTTATAAAGCAACTTATCAATATAAAAAAGGGGATTTAACCTTAGCTGTAGTATCCGAATATGATGCTTTGCCCATCGGACATGCATGTGGTCATAATTTGATTTGTACAACGGCATTAGGGACGGCTTTAGAGACAAAAAAATTTATGGAAGATCACGAAATCCCCGGAACTTTAGTAGTGATGGGTACACCTGCTGAGGAATCCGGTGGTGGAAAAATAAAGTTGCTTGAAAAAAATGCTTTTGACGGTATTGATGCTGTTCTATTTATGCATCCAACAAGTGATACAACTAGATTAGCAGGAGAATGTATGTCGTCTACAAGAATACGAATTGAGTTTCATGGTAAATCTGCGCATGCTTCATCACATCCTGAAAAAGGGATTAATGCTTTAAATGCAGCAAACTTATATTTTGTTGCAACAGGTTTATTAAGACAACATTGCAAATCTGACTTTCGTTTATCAGGCATTATTGAAGATGGCGGGAAAACTACCGGATTAATTCCGGACTATGTTAAGATTAAAGGCTCCCTAAGTTGTTTTAAAGCTAAAGATTTGGAAGAATATACAGAACGAATTCGAAAATGTGCAGAGGGAGCTGCGCTTGCGACCGGCTGCGAAGTAGATATTAAATTTATACCTGGTTACCTTGGTCGCGTTCCAAATCAAATACTATCTGATGTTTGTCGGAAAGAACTTATTGCCATTGATGAACCGGTTATGGATGGAATGCCATTCGATTACGGTGGAGAAGATTTAGGAAACGTATCGAGAGTCATTCCTATCTGTAATCCATATGTAACTATCTTTCCTGAATATAAAATCTCTAATCATACGGAGCAATTCAGAGATTTAGCCAATTCCGAAGCTGGAAAAAGATGTATACAAGTAAGCAGCAAAGCATTGGCTAGGACGGCAATGGAATTGTTTATGAATCCTAAAGTAGTTCAAGATGCTAAAGAAGAGTTACTTGTTCGAATGGAGAATGAGTAAAGTACTCTGAACAATCTAAATAAAAGGTTAGGGGCAGTACTCCTCTACCCTCTAATAAGAACAAGAACAAGGGGACGGTTCGAGACCACCGAAAAAGTAAGTTATTTATGCTGGATACTGTCCAAAATCTAAGCAGAAATCAGTTTCTGTCCAAATATGGTAACGAAAAGGCGATCGTCTCATTTGAAGGCATGGATTTAGAGGATAGTATGCTTGCTATCCTCTTTGAATTTACTGCTAAAGTGGTTAGTTTTGCTTGTATAGTCATGCTTTTTAGACCGTACCCTCTGGCAGGATCATCTTAAATAAGCCTAAGCATATGATTCTCAGGAGCTTTCTTTATCGTATAATAATGAATAGATGCTTAACTGCATGTTTTTGTTTTTAAGCATAGAAAACCCTCTCTTTGGTAATAGTTTCTAGACAATTCTATTAAACCAACTAGTGAGGGTTTTTCTTTTATTAATTGGATATAGTCCCTGTTTTTCCATATTTCAGGAATTACTTTTCCGGGTCTCGAACCGTCCCTCTGTTTCTTCACTGATAAACGAAAAAACAAAGGGCATACTAAGTTTATATTTATAGTGGGAGGATATTAAGGTGAGTACAAATGAGAATATCTTATCTATCTTCGCCTTAGGTGGCTTGAATGAAATTGGAAAAAATATGTATGCGGTCGAATATGCAGACGATATCGTGGTGATCGATTGTGGCAACAAGTTTCCAGATGAAAGTCTATTAGGAATTGATTTGATTATTCCTGATATAACTTACTTAATAGAAAATAAAGATAGGGTAAAGGCGTTAATTGTTACACATGGTCATGAAGATCATATCGGGGGGATTCCGTTCTTCTTGAAAAAATTAAATGTACCAGTTTATGCTACTCGCTTCACACTAGGATTAATTGAAATGAAATTAAAAGAACATAAAATTTTGAGAGAAAGCAAACTTGTCGAAATCAACGCAAACTCAGCATTGGAATTCGGAAATATAAGTGTAGACTTTTTCAAAGTGACTCATAGTATTCCTGATTGCTTGGGAATCGTCTTTCACACACCAGAGGGAAATATTGTACATACTGGCGACTTTAAGTTTGATTTAACTCCGGAGAAAAGGGAGGAGCGATCGGATATTCATAGAATGGCTGAAATTGGTAATGAAGGAGTCCTGCTTTTATTATCTGAGAGTACAAATGCCGAACGTACCGGTTTGACCCCATCCGAACAAATGGTAGCAGATCATATGGAAGCAGCTTTCATGAATGCGGAACGAAAGATAATTATTTCCACCTTTGCTTCCAATATTAGTCGTGTTCAACAAGTCGTGAATGCAGCACAAAAAACAAATCGAAAACTTGCATTGCTTGGAAGAAGTATGGTGAATGTAGTAGCGGTCGCTATAGAACATGGTTACTTAACCGTTCCGGATGGAATGCTAATAGACCAAAATGAAATTAATGAACTTCTTCCGGAGAAGGTAGTTATTTTATGTACGGGGAGTCAAGGGGAACCATTGGCTGCACTTGCTCGCCTGTCGACTGGAAACTTTCGCGGTGTTGAAGTTTTACCAAAAGATATTGTTATTCTTGCAGCAGGTCCAATACCTGGGAATGAAAGAAGTGTAACAAGTATTGTGGACAATTTTTATGCAATTGGAGCCAAGGTGATATATGGATCAGGAAGTTCATCTGGCATGCATGTTTCCGGCCATGGTTATCAAGAAGATTTAAAACTAATGCTTACCTTAATGAAACCAAAATATTTTGTTCCGATTCACGGTGAACTTAGAATGCTACACCATCACCGTTTATTAGCTGAGTCCATTGGAGTTGAACTAGGAAACACGTTTATTATCAAAAATGGCGATGTTGTCGATATTGAATATGGAATTGCTCGCCATACGCGCAGTATACCTGTAGGAAACTCTTACGTAGACGGTGGAAATGTTGGGAATGTAGGGGAATTTGTGTTACGAGACCGTAAACAATTTTCAGAGGACGGAATGCTCATCATTGTTTTAACGATAAGCAAAACAGAAGGAAAACTACTTTCTGAACCGGAAATTATTTCCCGGGGATTTACAGACAGTGATTTCACAGAACTCCGCAAAAATGTTAATCGACTTACTACAATAACGGTTAATGAGTTACAAGAAGAAAATCGAAACGAACGAAAAGTAATGAAAAGAGAAATAAAAAAAGCAATACAGCAGCATGTATATAACCAAATGAAGAAAAAGCCAATGATTGTTCCTATCATTATTGAAATTTAGAAACACGGGGACGGTTCTGCCGTTTCAGTAACTTATAACAATGGAGTGAAACACCGGGACGGTTCTACCGTTTCAATAAATCAAAACAATGGAGTAAACACCATAAGATGATTCTTGAAAGCACACAACTCTAAAAAGATGTACTAGTAAGACAGCGTTATTGTAAACCAGAGAATGTAGGAAGTTTCGCCGTGTTTTTATGTGGAATTTTTCAATTCATTTTAATATTATTTCCACTTTGTAAGACCAGACGTTAAGACTCCACAATTTAGGTGAGAATTGGTGGATGTATCTAAAATTTCTAATTTAAATAATTGTAAAAAATAATAACAAAAAGGACTTTTAGATTGTATCTCGAATAATTGTATATAATGCTAATGTGATAGTATGATTTTTAGGAAATATCAAGAGAAATAGGAAGTTAAAAAGAGATTATAAGTACTGTACGTGCATTAAAAATAAAGGGGCGCTATCCTAACGGGTACGTCCTTTTTGAAAATAATCTAAACTTTTTTCTAACTATTAACGCATTAGGGGTTTGTTTTTTTAAAATTCTTCTAGTAATTTAATGAAAAATTATTAGAGAAAATGGGAGTAGTCTTAGATTGGAGGTGTCGATGTTCTGGAAAATGAAAATTTAGTAGAGTCCCAGGATGTGGGCTAAAATTAAATAATCATCATAGCACTTTATTTGGAAGTTACAATGCTTCAGGTGAGTTTTATCAAAAGTACAGCGAATTAAGTAGCTATACCATTGAAAAACGGGACATTGATTTTATACATCAACATGCTATTGATACCTACTCTGCTCAACATTCAGGTGAGTGTATGAAACCCATTACTACTGTTTTCTCGTTAATTGGTTTATATTTTGCAATTGAAAAAGGATTTAACGGGAGACAAGTTCAGCGTGTACATACACTTCTTAGCCGTCAAAAATATAATTGGAAGGAATTCCAGCCACCCGATAAATCCGTTTATTCTTTTACGGTATTAGATGTTTTGGAGGAGCAACCAGGGGAAAGGCGTGACAAAATGATTTGGAAATGGATGTTGGATGTATGGGATTGCTGGGAATATCAGCATAATTTGGTGAAGGAAATTTGCGACACTCTTTTAAGATGATTTATTTTAGTAATAGTAGCCTTTTGTTTTGAAAAGTATATTTTACGATTTTATTTTGGTGTATTAGGGAACACGAGAACCGTCCCCGTGTTTCATGGTTTTGGTAAATATTAGTGAAACATAAGAACCGTCCCTGTGTTTCATGTTTTTATTATCGCATTACATTTTACTATTTTTTTGGTAAATATTAGTGAAACGTGAGAACCGTCCCCGTGTTTCCCTGTGTTCTGCATTTTACAAAATATTCTAAATAAAAATAACAGTTTCTTTGGGTGAAATTCTCGTGATAAATTGCTAAGATAGGTATGATGAAAAATTTGTAGATTGGTGGTAGTAATTATGTCGAAAGTAACTGTGTATACAAAAAATGGTTGTCCTCAATGTGATATGACAAAAGTTGTCTTAAATGGGGAAGGAATTGAGTTTGAAACGTTCAATGTAGAAGAAGATGATAATGCTTTTGATTACGTTGTTAATACGTTGGAATTGCGTCAAATGCCTGTAGTAGTAGTGGAAGGACAGGAGCCATTTACAGGATTTCAGCCGGATAAATTGAAAGCAATCGCTGTTAAATGCTAATTATCTATCTTTCCTTAACCGGGAATGTTAGAAGCTTTGTTAAGAGAACTGAGCTGGAAGCAATCGAAATCAATTACTCCGATCCTCTTGTTGAGGTACATGAATCATTCATTATAATTGCCCCGTCCTATGACGACGATATAACAGATATCATTAGTTCTTTTATTAACTATAAAAATAACCTCAAATATATAATTGGTTTTGTTGGCAGCGGTAATTTGAATTTTGATCATAATTATTGCTTTAATGCACGGGATTTAGCCCAAAAATATAATAAACCATTACTATTTACATTTGAATTTAGCGGGACAGATGAAGACGTAATTTATTTTAAGAAGGAAGTGAATCAACTTGCTAGCACCGGAATTAAGTAAAAAGGTAAAAGAGGATACGTATTTTACTCTTAACAATCTATTAAATTTGCCTAAGGAAGGAAAAATTCAATTAGATAAAGATAAAGCAGCTGTTAAGGCATACTTTTTAGAATATGTTAACCCTAATACAGTTTTCTTTCATTCATTAGATGAAAAGTTGGATTATCTAATCGAAAATGACTATATTAAAGTCGACTTTCTAAATAAATACGATCGGAAGTTTGTCAAAAAAGTATTTAAAAGTATCTATAATAAAAAATTTCGTTTCCGTTCATTTATGGGTGCTTATAAGTTTTATTCTCAATATGCGATGAAAACCGATGACGGGAATAGATTTTTAGAAAGATATGAAGATCGCCTAGCTTTTAATGCTCTTGCATTAGCTGATGGGAATGAACAATTGGCCCTAGACTTAGGGGAAGAGTTAATCAATCAGCGCTATCAGCCAGCAACCCCTACCTTTTTAAATATTGGTAAAAAGAGAGCAGGAGAAATGGTTTCGTGCTTCCTCTTAACTGTTTCTGATGATATGAATTCTATTGGCAGAAGTATCAACTCTGCATTGCAACTTTCAAAATTGGGCGGAGGAGTTGGAATCAGTTTATCGAATCTCCGTGCTAACAATGATCCAATCAGAGGCGTATATGGACTTGCTGATGGGGTAGTTCCTGTTATGAAGATGTTTGAGGATGCTTTTTCCTATGCCAATCAAGGTGGAGCAAGAGATGGTGCAGGTGTGGTATACTTAAATATTTTCCATCCTGACGTCGTTGACTTTTTATCTGTTCGTAAAGAAAATGCTGATGAGAAAGTACGAATCAAAACCTTATCACTTGGTCTTATCGTTCCAGATAAATTCTATGAATTAATCAAAAACAATGATTATATGTATTTATTTTCTCCGCATGATGTCGAAAAAATTTACGGAAAACCATTCGCATATATCGATATTACAAAGGAATATGACAGGATGGTTGGAAATCCTGATATTCGTAAATCAAAAATCAAAGCGAGAGATTTAGAAACAGAAATAAGCAATCTTCAAAATGAAAGTGGCTATCCTTATATCATTAATATTGATAATGTTAATCGTGCAAATCCAATAGATGGAAAGATCATCATGTCTAATCTATGTACGGAAATATTCCAGGTACAGAAAGATTCCATGATTAACAATGACCAAACATTCGACCTTTTAGGGAATGATGTTAGCTGTAATTTAGGTTCAACCAATGTCACCAATCTAATGAGTTCACCTGACTTTGGAAAATCAGTGCGTACCATGCTGCGTGCTTTAACATACGTAACAGATAATTCTAGTATTGACGTCGTGCCTTCAGTGAAAAATGGAAATGACATGTATCATTCAGTTGGTTTAGGAGCCATGAATTTACATGGATTTTTAGCAAAAAATAAAATCCATTATGGATCCCCAGAGGCCTTGGAATTTACGGATATTTATTTCATGCTATTAAACTATTGGACTCTTGTTGAGAGCAATACGATTTCAATAGAAACGGGTAAAACCTTCTATGAATTTGAAAAGTCAAAATATGCTACAGGCGAATATTTTGATAAATATCTAAACGAACCGGACTTTGCGTTTAAACATGAAAATGTAAAAGAAATATTTAAAGATATTTTTATTCCGCATCACAATGATTGGATGCAATTAAAAGAATCGGTTATGCAATACGGAATATATAATGCCTATCGGCTTGCAACTGCACCGACAGGATCCATTTCATATGTGAATGAGGCAACAGCCTCCATTCATCCGATTACACAACGTATTGAGGAACGTACAGAAGGGAAGCGCGGAAAAGTTTATTATCCTGCACCATATTTATCTACTGAAACGCTTCCTTACTATGAGTCTGCCTATGATATCGATCAACGAAAAGTGATTGATACGTATGCAACAGCACAAAAGCATGTTGATCAAGGTTTAAGTATGACGTTGTTTATGAGATCTGAATTACCAGATGGAATTTATGAATGGAAAATTAACAGTGAATATCCTACGAAGAAAACAACAAGAGATTTGAATATCTTGAGAAATTATGCATGGACAAAAGGCATTAAGTCAGTCTATTACATCAGAACTTATACGGATGATGGAACTGAAGTAGGTGCTAACTATTGTGAATCATGCAGTATATAAGGAGGATATAAGCGGGGATGGAATGGAAATTTTATGATGCAATAAATTGGAATAATATTGAAGATATTATGGATAAAATGACGTATGAGAAATTAACAGAACAATTCTGGTTATCTACACGTATGCCTGTGTCTAAGGATAAATCTGACTGGACGAAGCTACCTGATCCTGAGAAACGTCTAGTGGAAAAGGTATTTGGTGGGCTAACCATGCTGGATACACTCCAATCTGAGAGTGGTATCGATGCATTACGGAAGGATGCAAAAACACAGCATGAGATAGCGGTACTAAATAATATTCAATTTATGGAATCCGAGCACGCCCGAAGTTATTCATCGATTTTCAGTACACTCAATACAAAAAGAGAAATTGAAGATATTTTTAGGTGGGCAAGAGAAGATGATTTTCTTCAAACGAAAGCACGTATCATTGATGACATATATCGCGAAGGTACTCCGTTAGAGAAGAAAGTAGCAAGTGTCTTTTTGGAATCATTTTTATTTTACTCCGGCTTTTACACGCCATTATATTATTTAGGTAGAGCAAAATTAATAAATGTAGCAGAAGTCATCAAACTGATTATTAGAGACGAATCAGCACACGGAGCCTATATTGGATATAAGTTTAAACTTGGATTCGAGCAATTGACAGATTCGGAAAAAGAAGCAATGAAATCATGGACGTACTCTCTGTTATATAAATTATATGAAAATGAAGTGAAATACACAGAATCCTTATATGACCAAGTAGGCTGGACGGAAGATGTAAAAGTATTCCTTCGTTATAATGCGAATAAAGCATTAATGAATCTAGGATTATCACCACTCTTCCCGGATACAGCAGATGACGTGAATCCGATTGTCATTAATGGATTATCTACAGGCACAACGAATCACGATTTCTTCTCAACAGTAGGGAATGGCTATTTACTATCAGTTGTGGAGGATATGAAAGAATCAGATTATGACTATTAAACAGTTTAGCGATGGGTGCTTTTGAACAACCCATCGCTATTCTTTAGAAAGAGGAGAAAAAACAATGCAAATTAAGATTAAATATTTTGATGAAAACTTAGTAAAGATCGATAAAATCGTACAAGGAGACTGGTTGGATTTACGTGCTGCAAAGACAATTGAATTGAAAAAAGATGAATTCAAATTAATTCCACTTGGTATTGCGATGGAATTGCCTGAAGGTTATGAAGCACATGTCGTACCTCGTTCCAGTACTTTCAAGAATTTTGGAATCATCCAAACGAATTCCATGGGAGTCATTGACGAATCTTATAAAGGTGATCAAGATCAATGGTTTTTCCCTGCGTATGCATTAAGAGATACTGTAATTGAGATGAACGAGCGTATATGTCAGTTCAGAATCATGGAAAAAATGCCGACGGTTGAATTAGTTGAGGTTGAATCACTTGGAAATGAAAATCGAGGCGGGCATGGTTCTACTGGAACAAAGTAATGTGTAAACAGTTGTGATTTTTATGAATATTTTATACCTATAAAAATGAAAAGTTAATAGGTGTAGATAAATGATTTGATTTAGTTTATCTGCTTAAAAGGGAAGTTCGGTTAGAGTCCGACGCTGTCCCGTAACTGTACTTGGGAGCGATTCGTAAAAAACCACTGTTTTCATAACGGAAATGGGAAGGGTACGAAAAGCGATGATCATAAGCCAGAGACCTGCCTGTTTGAATTGTATCTAGAAGCATGCTTATTTGAGCATACTTCCGCGTCTAAACAACTTCTTAGGAAGTTGTTTATTTATTATGGTTTCGAAAACCCCTGGCTATGCCGGGGGTTCTAAAGAGCTTCAAGCGTGGTATTAAAAAAACCTCACTTCA